>CANJZR010000575.1 GCA_947479075.1 Planctomycetaceae bacterium | reverse complement strand
TCAAAAGTACTCGACACGACTTCGCAATGGGGCCCCTTCACCTGACGTTCCATGTCGGTCACTTCTTCGGGCCGCTCGTCGATCAGCAGCACGATGACGTAGACATCAGGATGGTTGACGAGGACCGCCTTGGCCATCTTCTGGAGCAGGATCGTCTTCCCCGCCTTGGGTGGCGAAACAATGAGAGCCCGCTGGCCGAATCCGATCGGCGAGACCATGTCGACGATCCGCGTACTCAACTCGGCGGGATCGGTCGTCAAACGGATCCGCTGCGTGGGATGCAGCGGGGTGAGATCATCGAACGGGACCTTATCATGCAGGACGTTGGGATCGGCCCCGTTTATGCCCTCGACGCGGAGCAAGGCAAAGTACCGCTCGTTCTCCTTCGGAGGCCGAACCTGGCCGGAGACGGTCGCCCCCTTACGCAGTCCGAAGCGTCGAATCTGACTGGGCGAGACATAGATGTCATCGGGGCACGGCAGGTAGTGATAATCAGGGCTGCGGAGGAAGCCGAACCCGTCGGGCAGGATCTCCAGCGTCCCCTCACCGAACATCAGCCCGGTCATCTTGGTCCGCTCTTTGAGGATGCGGAAGATGAGGTCCTGTTTCTTCAGGCCCGAAATCTCGCTGACCTGTTCCTCCTTGGCGAGGTCAATCAGCTCTTTCATCGTCATGCGCTGCAGAGCTGCCACATTGATGTCGTGCATCACGTCGTCGTCTACTCGCAGAGACGGATCGTTGTAGATCTCCGACAGCTGCTCTTCCTCTTCGTCCTCGTCACGGGGTTGTCGCGAAACCGCCGGGCGCTCTCCCGGAGGGAGCAGATTGCCACCTCCCTCATCGGGGTCGTGACTCGCCGGAGAGGACTCCAGCGTCCGCCGCTTGATCGGTGGATCGTTGCGATCGTATTGGGGAAAGTCAGGTCGCTGACCGCGAGGTGATGGCGTGTTTGATGGGCGTGGCATGGCAGGTGTCCCGAAAGGTCGGGTGGGGTGAGATGAGACGATCGCGGAAAGAACTCCCGCTTCACGTCCCCTCGGGGTGATTTGAATGGGCCGGCGATAAATCAGAGGGGGCTGAAGACCGCGTGGAGACCAGGTCCCGCACGTACTTCTCCAGTTGAGCCACCGCTCTGTCTACGTCACCGGAATTGTCAACAATGAAGTCCGACTCGCTGCGTTTGCGAGCGATCGGCCACTGACTGGCCTCACGTCGAGTCAGTTCCTCTGGCGTCCAGCCACGACCGGCAGCTGTCCATTGCTGCCTGCGTGCGAGAGGGGTGTCGATGAAGACCACCGCATCGCACAATTCTTTCCAGCCAGATTCCAGCAGGATCGGAGCATCCAGCAGAACGGCCTGAACTTGACCAAGATCTCGCGCCTCTTGCAGCTGTCGCCGGATGTCAGCCCGGATGACCGGATGGACGATCTGCTCGAGCGTTTGGCGATTTTGACGGGCCCGATCGTCAGAGCCAAACACCAGAGCAGCAAGCTGAGCACGCTGAACCTCCTGCGTCGGATCGAAGATCGAATCTCCGAAAGCCTGCCGCAGGGCAACTTTCACCTCAGGTCGTCGTAACGTCTCATGACCAGATCGATCGGCATCGAGAATGGCAACAGGCATCCGCTGAGCCAGACCACGTGCGATCGTACTTTTCCCAGAGCCGATTCCCCCAACCAGTCCGACTAGAGGAATGAACGCTTTCGGTCCGGGAATATCCACCGGAGATGACACGAATGACCATTGAAACAGAGGAACAACAGGAAGGATTGTGAACCGAACAAACGGAGAACAATGAGGAACCAGAAAACTGTCCGCCGGGCGGCACACGTCATCCAGTCATGGGGAGGGAGATCAGAGATCAACCACGAGAACCGCGATCGCAGATATATGCTGTCTAGAGCAAGAGCGATTGTCAATGAAGTGGACGGCAGAAGAGGGTTGATCGACAAGCCTGAAGACAGTCCAGCGCCCGATCGATCAGGCATCAACGATAAACCCTGTCTCCCCTCCCCTCATTCTCTCCCTCGTCGTCAGGTACACTTGCTATCATTCCCACATCGACCAGAGTGAATCCTTTCGGCCACGCGTCAGCCTTGCCCGGACGGAAAACTCCCTTACTGTTTGAGATCAGCCGCTATGTCGGGACGAAAACTGACCGTTGTCATCTCCCAGGGCCAGGGACTCAACCCCGCCAAACGCCAGCTGGAAGAACAGCTGGCGATGCAGCTGATCATGGACTCGTCACTGAATGTGTCGATCGTTCCACACCTGTACGACATGGCAGCGGATCATTCGGGAATGCTGTTTCTGCGGGGTGTGCCAGGTGATCTGGTCGTGCTGTCGTGGCTTTACCCACGAGCGGCACGCTGGACGCTTGATCGACAGGGTGTCCGTGGCAAGGAGGGAACGACTCTTCTCGTCTCGGATGATGACGAAGACGAAACTCGTGAACTCAGCGGCATCGGCTCTACCGAAGTTCCCAACCGGCGGATCTACTGCCTCGACTTGCGGGTTCGCAGTAAACCGGACGCATTCATCGAAGAGATTCACCGCATCTCCAACGACTCGGCTGTGCAGACAGTCGACCTGATGTCGTGGATCTCCGGCTCACCATCAGCCCCTCAACTGGAGCGATTCCTGCAACCTGTCCCGCTTTCAGGTTCGGTCTCCAAAGCTGCCGACACGGCCCAGACCAACGGAGCGGCGGCAGAGAACTCGCTGCTCAAGATCGACGAGCCGCCGAGTGCTCGCCGCTGGTATCCGGTCATCGACTACAGCCGCTGCACGAACTGCATGGAGTGCATCGATTTTTGTCTGTTTGGCGTTTACGGCGTCGACACGGTCGATCGCATTCTGGTCGAGGCCCAGGACAACTGTAAAAAGGGGTGCCCGGCCTGTAGTCGTGTCTGTCCCGAAAACGCAATCATGTTCCCGCAGCATAAGTCCGCAGCAATCGCCGGAGCTGACGGCGAAATCGGCAACCTGAAGATCGACCTGTCGCAGCTCTTCGGCGCTCCGACCGGTATTGATCAGGCGATCGCAGAACGCGATGCGGAACTGGTCGCGGATGGCCGGGAAGCTGTCGGAGCCACAGTCGGCGTACCCAAGCGTCAAGTCGGCAAAGAAGCCAAGCCACGCGACGCACTTGATGACCTGATGGACGGATTGGAAGAGTTGGAGTTTTAGTGAGGCAGCCGACATGCCCCTCGACGACTTGGCCAAATACTCGCCCGAAGCGTGAGCGAGGGAGAGCGCCATCTGGCGACTCCCCACGACTCACCGTCTCCGT
>CANJZR010000574.1 GCA_947479075.1 Planctomycetaceae bacterium | reverse complement strand
ATGGACTGGAGTTCTACACCGGACTCCTCGACCTGCAGGACCGCAGCCGCTGGGCCGAAGCCCGCAAGGCGACCGAAGACCACGGGATGACCATCCCCATGATGTGTGCATCTCCCGACTTCACCCATCCCGACCCCAAATTCCGGGCGGAGCAGATCGACAAGCAGAAGTTCTGGATCGAGATGACAGCTGCCCTCGGCGGGACCTACTGCCGCGTCCTCTCCGGGCAGCGTCGTCCTGAAGTCAGCCGCGCTGACGGCATCGAGTTCGCCGCCCAGTGCATCGAAGCCTGCGCGCCGTTCGCTGAACAGCATGGTGTCACGCTGATCATCGAGAACCACTACAAAGACAACTACTGGACCTACCCCGAATTCGCCCAGAAGATGGATGTCTTCTGCGACCTGGTCGAACGCATCAAGGTCAAGAATTTCGGCGTGAACTACGACCCGAGTAATACCATCCTGGCTGGTGAAGATCCGATCGAGCTACTCGAACGCGTCAAGCACCGCGTGGTCACGATGCACGCCAGCGACCGCACGCTGATCTCCGGCACGATCGAAGATCTCCGCAAGGAAGAAGACAGTATCGGTTATGCCAAGCGCCTGAGTCACGGCGAAATTGGTAAGGGCATGAACGATTACGACAAGATCTTCTCGATCCTGAAGGGCGTCGGCTTCGACAGCTGGATCAGCATTGAAGACGGCGTCGATGGGTTTGCGATGCTGCAGGGCAGCGTGGCCTTCCTCCGCCGCAAGATGGCCGAGCACTGGGGCGCCGCTTACGGCACCTCGGGCCGCAAGCTCAAGTAATCGCCTGCTTCACGCTTGATCCACAAGGTTCGCCCCGGTGAGAAACACCTCCCGGCGCGAACCTTGCTGGCATTCATGAGATGAGAAATTGCCCTCAATAGACCAGACATTGCTGTCCGAGCTTTCCACACAACTCCCGGAAATAGTCCGTTACGGGCTGATTTATTCGGCATGAGTTTGCACCATGGAATTGGCGCGTGGATCGCATGTCGAGTTGCCAGGGAGGCTGGGAACGATGGAGATTGCCGACGAGTTCGTGGGAATCGCGAGGGGGACTTGTATGAGGTTCTCGTCGAAGCGCGTGATGCCTGGCAGATGATGGATTTCCTGATTCGCTCGGGCAAGCACCGGCGTCTGGCCGAGGGCGCGGTACGAACCACACGCACGATCGAACCGTCGCCAAAAACGCCGCCACCCGTTGTGTAGAAAGGTCAGGCTGGAATTTCTGTCCTACTCTTGCACGACTCGACTCAAAACAACAACGCCCCGTAATCAAACACGGGGCGTTGTGTATTCACTCATTCACGATTCAATCAGCCAATCCCGGTTTTGCGGTCGATCGACTCGAGGTCGCGAAGAAACAGGGCCAGTGACGACTGCAGCGTCTCGGGCTGGATCTGCCAGTTCGGCTTCTCGTCGGTGTACTTCGAGCAGTGATCAACCAGCACCCGGTACAGGAACTTGAACAGGTGCCGGGGCGCTCGCAGCTTCTCAAAGATGTTGATCAGCTCGGGATCAGTGATCGACGGGGCGAAGAAGTCGCGGATGCTGATCGGCGGGTCGGTGACCTTGGCCACAGCTCGCACCCGGTCGTTCGCAATGTCATACAGCCCCTGCCCCGACCAGCACAGATCACGAATCAGATTCTGCTTGTCGAGACGTGACCGCTCGTAGAACTCCTTCTCCTCCTTCGCCAGGAAGCCCGACACAGCTGCGGGGAGGAGGAGCTTGAAGGCCAGTCCGGGATGCTTGAGGAACTTGTTGTCGAACAGCGGCCAGATCAGATCCCGCATCCGCTCGGGCGATCCATTGATCAGGTGCGGCTCATCCACTCGGTCGACCAGCACGACCATACTGGAGAAGCCGAGCGTCTTCAGCACAGCCTGCAGCTTGATGATCATCTCGTACCGATCATCCCCACGAGAACCCCGCGGCAGCGGCTGCCCCAGGAACTCGGGTGGGTTGAACATGGAGAACAGGGATCGCAGCATGGAAACCTGGTGGTCGACGACGCGAACCTGACGACGAATCACCCATGAGGTATAGCACAGCTTCAGCTGGTACCAGAGGAACGGCACCCAGCACGCGATCGCCAGACCAATCGCCCACTTGTTCGCCAACCCCTTCCAGCCTTCTCCCTGCCAGTACGCAATTCCTAACACAGCTGCGGAAGCCAGAGCCGAGTACAGCGGGCTGAGGAATCGGCTGAGCGAGCGGAACTTCAACCGCTGTTGCAGCTGAGTCCAGCGAAGCTGTGGGGCCAACGAACGGTTCTGGTCATAGATCGTCGCCAGCAGCAGCAGGTCGCGTTTCTGCGGGCGAGTCAATTGATCGAGCTGGTCCGCAGTGATCTTCGCCGAGGCATCGTTCGGGTCGGTCCCGTCATTGCGGATCATGTCGGACAGGCGAGTCACCGACAGCGACAGGATCGCGTCCATGTGATCCCACAGCTTCCAGTTCTGCAGGGCTCGCTCCGGCTTGCGACGGCTGCCCGAGAGCCGCTCGCGGAAGCAATCAAGGAACGGGTTGAAGTCGTCGTACTGCAGCACGAAAGCCCGGCTGGTCGGGTTCTGGCTGTTGTACTCGGCCAGCTTGCTGATGATCTGTAACCGCAGCGCGGTCTTGCCTGCCCCCTGCTCTCCGAACACGACTGACGTGGCGGGGGTCGCCGGGTTGCCGTAGATCTTGTCCCAGGCGGCGTGATGCACCCCCTTCAGACAGTGCGACTGAAAGACGCGATCCGACTGGGCATCCTCTTCCGCGAACGGATTCTCGGAGACGCCGTAGTGGTCAAGGAACTGGTGAACTTTCATGGAATCACTCGAGTGGCTGTGAGTCCGTCCCAGAGCAGCTTGGAGATCAAAAGACGGAACTGATGCAAACCCTTCAGACTGCGTATCTTCGTGTGGCATCAGATTACGATGCCCAGGGGACGGCGAGCAAGGCGACGGGCAAGATTCCAAGGGATGGAAGGGAACGCCGGGAGGCAACTCGTCCACTGGCTGGTGAGTGGGGTGGCTGGGGTCGCAGCGCAGCGAAGCCCCCAGCTGCATTTGGAACCAGCGTCTGCCACCCCTCACTCCATCCCTTCACTGGCTGGGGGCTCCCGTTGGTCGACCCCAGCCACCCGACACCACCCTGACACACAAACGCCCCCCCCGCGGACAAATCATGGGCAACCTTCGATGCAACCGGGTGCCTCACTCCCGTTGACTTGGCTCACCCCCGGCGACCTGCGAAGCTATACCGATTGGCGCCGGTCAGGAT
>CANJZR010000573.1 GCA_947479075.1 Planctomycetaceae bacterium | reverse complement strand
CAGGATCACACCGATCCCTTGCGTTCCCTCGATCAGCTTGATGACGACGGGGACGCCTCCCACGCGATCAATCGCAGCCAGCGCGTCCGATCGGTCGCGGACGAATGTGGTCTGCGGTATGCCGATCTCGTGCTCGGAGCGACTGAGAATCTGCAACGACCGCAGCTTGTCACGGGAGTTTTGGATCCCGTTGGCGGAGTTGGCACAATAAACACCCATCTGTTCCAGCTGACGTACGACCGCAATGCCGTAGAACGAGATGCTGGTGCCGATTCGCGGCAGGATGGCGTCAAAGCTTTCGAGCGGACTACCCGAGTAGTAGAGGTCGGGTGACCCCTGCTGCAGGTCGATCGTCAGACGCAATGTGTCGATGACCTTCACGTCATGACCACGCTGCTGAGCGGCGGTGACCAGACGGGTTGTACTGTAGTTAGATTCTTCGCAGGAGAGGATCGCGAGCTTCATGATGGCGGGGGGAGCTCCAGGCGGGGCACAGTTGGTCAACTGTGTACCTGAATTCTAGCGATCTTTTGTCCGCCACGGACAGCCAATTTCTGAAAGCAGTCATCTTGGGGCTGCTACCGCGGTTGATTATTTTTGACCATCTGTGATTTCCCGAATGCGAATATGGCGAAACTGGACGGGATCGTCGTGTCCCAGGAGGCCCACCCGGCCAGCGGTTCGTTTGGCTCCGGGATGCTCACGACCGTCCATCGCTCCATTCTTCAGTGCCTCGTCCAGGTCACCCTCGACAATGACTTTTCCATTGAGTCGGACGGCGATCTTGCGGCCAATGCACTCGACCTCCTGCTGGTTCCACTCGTTGACCTTGGGGGTGTGCTCCCGCTTCGACGGAATCAACCCGTAGACGGAGCCATGGAACTGGTAGGGAGCAATCGTGTTGTACTTCTCGGCGGTGTTGTCGAGGATCTGGATCTCGATACCTTCCGTTGCGACGTGGCCTTTCTCGGGGGCACGAATACCGATGCCGTTGTTTCCACCCGGGGAAAGTTTGAATTCCACGCGGAGGATGAAGTCCGCGTACTCCTTCTGGGTCAGCAGGTTACCACCCTGTCCCGGAATACAGCGGATCGTGCCATCGACGATCTCATAGCCATCGGTTGCACCGGTCCAGCCAGTGAATGTCTTCCCATCGAAGATCGACACAAAGCCCGCCGCTTTCTCCTCCGGGCAGAGATCCTCTGCGGGGAGGTTTCCGTCGACAAGAGCCAGCGACATCAGGCAGACGGTTAGAAGTACGTAACGAGAAACGTGCGACCGAAACGACATGACGGTGACTCCTCGATGAATCCCTGGCCTCCGGTGGGCGGTCTGCTCGATTCTAACCATTGACCTTCGAGAAGACATTCGCCACGCGGACGCTGCGGGCGGAAAGGGCAGGGGCCAGGCTTCCCGCGAGCGCCGTCAGTCCTCCCACGACCGGTCCCCACCAGAGGGCTCCCTGGGGAATCATGAACTTGCTGAAGAATGCGATCGGGAAGGGAATGCCGCCCGCCACGTCGTTGACCAGGAAGTATGTTCCGCCGCTGCTGAGGAACCCGGCGGTCACTCCGACGATCAACGCCTCGAGAATGACCAGGATCAACAGCTGATTGGGCCGGAACCCCAGGACCTTCATCACAGCGAATTCTGTCTCACGCTCGCGTACACTAATCGCGATCGCATTGGCGATGATCAGCGACAGTGTCAGCAGGATCGATGGTGACAGAATCCAGCGGGCTCCCCACAGCAGATCGCGATAGGCTTCGAGAAAGACTGCGATGCTGGAGGAACTGGTTTCGACCTTCACAGATGGATTGCTGAAGAGCGGGGACCTGGTGATCTGGTCGGCGACCTTGTTGAACGAGGCGGTGTCGGGGACCAGCAACCACACCAGATTGAGCGATCGTTCTGCACTGGGATGAGCTGCCCCGGCGTGGGTCTTCGGATAGGCGTCCATGGCTGCGTTGAAGTAGTCAATCCGGAAGATCGAACTGGAGTCATACCGCCCCGGCGGGAAGGTGCCCACAATCTCGAATTCCAGATCAATCCCGCGGTAATTCACGCTGGTGATTTTGATCAGGTCGCCGATTTTCTTTTCCTGAGATTTCAGCCGGTCCTTACCCAGGATGATTCCGTTCCGGGTGGTCTTGAGCTTCTCGACGCCCTCCATCAGCAGGGCGAAGTCATCCGCTGACAATGACCCCTGATCGAGGTCGTCGAGCATGGTCGGAATCTTCTCCGGCTGCATCCCGATGGCGAACAGGAACTTGTTCGGGTCCTGCCCCTTCGGATCGGTGGAACCGCCGTAGAACGTCCAGCTCATCATGTCGATCGGCTTGATGTCTCCCGGCTCGCGGGCGGCACCGTCCTTGAGCAGATTGACGTAGGAGAACGGCATGCGGCTGGGGATCGTCCAGCGTTCCGTGACCAGGGCCTTGATCTTCTCCGAGCGGGACTGAGTCGCCTGATCGAGAAAGGCCAGCACCGACCAGACCAGTGTGACGACGAAGACCAGAATCATCGTCCCGAGTCCCGTGAGCGAAGTTCGCAGGACGTTCCTGGCCAGGTTTCTCAGGACCAGTCCAAGGTATTTCATGGGAGGACTCTTCGAGGGAGGAGATGGTGAGGCAGATGCAATGAGATGAGACTGTCAGGTCACTTCGACGAGAACGCGGGCATCTCATTCACCAGTCGACCTTTATCGAGGAACAGCACCGAGTCGGTTCGCTGCGCGGCTCGCGGGTCGTGTGTCACCATGATGATCGTTTTATTCAGCGACGATTTCAGTTCCACCAGCAAGTCGAGAATCTCACTCGCCGATTTTGCGTCGAGATCACCCGTCGGTTCGTCGGCAACGATCACAGCCGGGTCGGTGACGATCGCCCGGGCGATGCCCACTCTTTGCTGCTGTCCACCGGAGAGTTGGCCCGGACGGTGATGCATGCGATCGTCCAGCCCGACGACATGCAGAGCGGTCATGACCTGTTGCCGTCTCTGTGCTGCGGACATGGGCAGCAGCAGAAGTGGCAGTTCCACATTGTCGAAGGCCGAAAGGACTGGCAACAGATGATAGAACTGAAACACAAATCCGATATTGCGAGTTCGCCAGGTGGCCAGCTCGCTTTCTGACATCTTGGAGATCTCAGCTCCGGCGATTTCGATACTGCCCGAGTCAGGAGAATCGAGGCCGGCGATCAGGTTCAGCAGCGTCGTCTTCCCGGATCCGCTGGGCCCCATTAAGCCGAGAAACTGCCCCTCGGGGATGTCGACGCTCAGATGGTCCAGCACTTGCAGCT
>CANJZR010000572.1 GCA_947479075.1 Planctomycetaceae bacterium | reverse complement strand
TCGTTCATGATGAGCTTTCTATGAGCAGGCCTGGGCCCGCATCGAGGGATTCATGGACTCACACAGACTCTCGGCGAACCTAGGGCTGGTTCTCTTCCAGCGAGGCTTTAAAAACATCCAAGATCTGCGAGGGTTTCAGGCCCAGTTGCAGTCCGCGCACGACGGCCTGATCCGCGAGTGGCCGCAGCTGCTCCTGCCTCTGCGAGATCGATCCTTCCGGACGGGGAGCGCCGACCACCATCCCTTTGCCGCGTGAACGTTCCAACACTCCCACTGCTTCCAGCTTCGCGTACGCTTTCGACACGGTCATCATGTTGACCCCCAGATCAGCCGCCATTTGACGGACACTGGGCAACGTGTCTCCGTGTACGAGTTTGCCTCCCGCCACCAGTGCCTGGACCTGGTCCATGAGCTGGCGGTAGATCGGAACCCCGGAGGAGGGATGAACAGAGAATGTGAGGGACGGCTTTTGCATGACTGCATTACTACTGCAATACAGTTAAAATTACTGTCAACATCTATTCCAGAAATCACGCCTAGGTTCGATTCGATCCAAGCAACGTCGACGAGAAAAGTTGCGGGGTCTAATGGCGCATATCAACAATCAGCGGGCGGACTGTGGCGATTCGACTGTGTTCAAAGTGCGAGATTGCAGGAACATCCAATCGATGATTCCATTCGACTCTTCATAGGCAGACTTCCAGCTATCGTGCCCGACACCGATGAGTTCGGAGAACTTTGGGTGTCCTCCCTGGGATTTGATCGCGTTAATCATCTCACGTGATTGGCTCGCCGGGATCACCTCGTCGGCCGTTCCATGAACAGCCCAGATCGGAACCGAGACCAATGCCTTCGCCTGCTCGGGGTCACCGGCTCCACAGACGGGGACCACAGCTGTAAAAAGATCGGGACGGCGGACGGCCAGCTGCCAGACTCCGGAACCACCCATAGATACCCCGGTGAGATAGATCCGGCCGCGGTCAATCGTGGGCTCATCTTTCAACGTCTGCTCCACGAGAGCGATCACAGCCGCCTGCTTGTCTTCGAGGGTCCAGGCTGAGTTCTCGCCACATTGAGGAGCGAGCAGAAAACAGGGATAGCGTTTCCGAGACCTCGCCGTGGCCATCTGTTCGGGCAGGAATCTCAGCTGAGTGAGATTGTCTGATCCACGTTCGCCAGATCCGTGCAGGAAGACGACCAGCGGATACTGGCCACCCGATTGCCCCGGTCGCATCAGGCGGTAAGGAGTCGACAGCTCCCGACCGCGAGCATTGATCGAGCGGAATGATCGAGCGTCGTAATATCGGCTGACATCCACCGGGAACAGCACGCCCTCCGGCAGGGCCCAGAAAATCAGCAGGTTCACCACCCCCTGGATCACAATCCACTTGGTGACAAAGCCCCACTTCCGATTTCCCGATCGGGCCAGCGGCTCTGTCGGCGAGGAGGGATTGTATTCAGGAGACGGTTGCGGCATCGCGTTCCTCGACCATGGCTGTCGAACGTGATCTCCACCACGCAGCCACCATCCCACCGATGATGTTCTGGATCACGCCACTGAAAACGGCGGCAGCGGCGGCCAGCGGGAGCGTGGGAAAGTGCTTGCGTGCGAGCGTCGAAGCCATGCCACCATTCTGCATCCCGACTTCGATACTCACTGTCCGGGCGATCGACTCTGAATATCCCAGTGCTTTCGGCAGAATGTAACCCACCAGAAAGCCCACCACATGCAATAGCGTGGCCGCCACCGCCAGCACTCCGAAATGCGTGGCGATGACATCGGCACTGGCCGCCACGATCCCACCACTCACCATGGTAAAAGCGACCACTGCGATGGTCGGGCCAAACACTCCGATTCGATCCGCAGTGCGCGGCATCTTCCACCGGATCAGAAAGCCGAGCACCACCGGAGCCACGACCATCTGCAGCGAGGAGAGACACATCCCCCACGCGTCGACAGGGACATACTGCCCGGCCAGCAACTTGCACCACAGCGGAGTGAAGAAGAACGACAATAACGTCGACATCAGCGTCAGCACGACAGACAACGCCACGTTCGCCCGGGCCAGCAGACTGATCATATTGGAAGCCATTCCGCCCGGGCAGCTGGCCACGAGGATGATGCCCACAGCTGGCCCCTGTTCCAAATCAAGCAGCCAGGCGACCAGCCACCCCGTCAAGGGCATGATGGTGTACTGAGCACAGAAGCCCATCACGACGCTCCCGGGAATCGAAACCACTCCGCGAAAGTCATCCACGCTGAGAGTCAGTCCCATTCCCAGCATCGACAGTGCCAGAGACCAGGTCACCCACGGCCCGGAGAACCACAGCATTGTTTGAGGGCGAATGAACGAGATCACCGCCAGTGTGACAAGCCACACCGGATAAAGGTCGTTGAACCAGTCGAGTATCCGCTTCATGAGTTCATCCGTTGCGAGCTGCGGGCGAATTCGGAATTGTGATCCGGCAGCATAGAGACGGCTGGCCTCTCCCCCAAGTGAAGCGAAGGCAATGAGGGGACTTCAAGCAATACGGCAACACGAGAGCGTTTCCAGCATCATCAATAAAGCAGCAGAGCCCCCAAGTTCATTCAAGCTCGGGGGCTCTGGATGATGTGTTGAGAGTCGCAAGAAACCGACGAGTCGCTGCAATCGACTTCCGTCCACAGTAATGGGACAGACATTCCTGTCTGTCCGATCCGCCCCGTAACCCGATCGCTTCTGCCCTAGAAATCCATCTGGCAGCGGAGATCGAACATGTTGGTCGTGCTGCGGGAATATGCCGAATCTGGCGTCCCCGCTGGCGGATGCTGACGCGTGTAGTTGGGCATCGAGTGAATGTAGTTAAATTGCATCTTCCAGTAGGGATTCAGATACCAGTTCAACCCCGCCGTCAGGTCATTAATGGTTCCCCCCCGAACGTTCTTATCGTTCAAGTCGAGATACGACCACCGTCCGGCGACTTCCCAAGCCCCCCACCCCTTCTGATCATCGTGATTCAGAGGCGAGAAGTTCGACTTCGGTATGATCCGATCGATGGCACCGGCCTTGCGGTCGTAAGGACGATGCTCACCCGTCAGGAAGTAACCGATCTGACCGTAGGCCCCCTTCAGGATTGCCATCGAGGTCCCGTTGTCAAAGTTCACAGTCTGCAGCGGGCCGATCGCGACACCAGGAGTCTGGTTCACAAAGTTGACCATCGCTTCAGTCTGGAACGAAAAGGGTCCATCGACCCACAGGGCTTCAGATCCCAGCACGTTGAAGTTGTAGACCCCCAGGTTGCCGGTCTGGACAAAGAACGGT
>CANJZR010000571.1 GCA_947479075.1 Planctomycetaceae bacterium | reverse complement strand
CCCTCCACTGTATCTGCTGCTCGGATCCCAAAGTCTGCTGGCTGTTTCTATCTGGTACCAGAATCCCCGGCGGGTCCTCCAGCTGCTCGGTGAGTGTCGGGGTGGCATCTTCGCCTTTGCGGCCATTGCAGTCCTGGCCTTTGCGGGTGCCGCATTGCCCGATGCCGACCTCAGCGATGGAGGGATGAATGCGATCTACCCGACGCTCGACTTCCTGATCTATCTGCTCGCGATCCCTCTCGTCACGATCTTTGCTTCCGCCAGGAACTGGCGGCTGGCCAATCTCATCGCCCTGATTGGAATCGCAACGAGTATTTTCATTGATGCCCGCTACCCCGGCACGTTTTCGCTCCAGGAAACTCGGGCCGCGGGGTTTGGCATCAACCCCAACCGAGGGGCGGCCATCACTGTCATGGTGCTCATCGGGGCTCTCGACTGGAAACACCCTCGGATCTCTTTTGCGACGGTCTGCTGGGGGATGCTCGCGCTGGCAGCTGTGTTTTTGACCCTGTCCCGATCCGGGGTCCTGATGCTCGGAGTGGTGGGGACTTCTTACCTTCGTCTCTGCGTGCGACGCAACGGGATGGGGAGCCTGGTCCTGCTCGGAGGTCTGGCATTTGGTGTCGGTGGCTACGCCCTGATCGCGGCCGATGCAGCCCAACAGGTGTTGCCGATGTTCGAGAGTGCGGGCTCGCGGGCGAATCTCTTCTCCGGCCAGCTCGACGCCATGGACACCTCCGAGGATTCCCGACTGATTCTGGTTCAGGAATACTTCGACATGATCTTCGAGCACCCGATCCTCGGCTGGGGAACCGGATTCACCTACGGCAACGAACTGGGGGCACACAACATGTTCCTGGCCCGGTGGGTCGACAACGGGATCTTCGGACTCGGGACATATGTCGCGCTGATCTGGATGACCTTTCGCACGGGCCGCAAGTACGGGTCATGGGAATGCATGACGGTCGGACTGTTTGTGTTCGCCTACAGCTTCTTCACCCACAACCTGCTCGAGCAGAAGAACATGCTGCTCATTATGGCAATTTCGGCAGGTCGAGCTGCTCTCAACGCCCCGCGACCGGTCTCCGTCGGGAATGCTGTTCTCGCGACTCGAAGAATGGCATATTCTCCTCGCGAAGGCTTGGCCAAGGCGGGCTAGGCGACAATCACCCTCGGGATGGCTCCCATGTTTAGCTGGCTGAGATCGTCGAACGATACCTCCAGCCCGGGGAGACAGCTGCGGGTCCTGCTCACGATTCCGAGCTTTGGTGGCGGGGGCGCGGAACGGGTCATCACCACTCTCGCTCGACGACTGAACCGCCGTCGGTTCGAGGTCCATCTCGCCGTGGTGAACAACATTGGTCCGCTGGGTGAGAATCTCCCCGCCGACATTAACCGTCACTCCCTCGACCGGAAGCGGGTGTCGCAAGCGGCGGTTCCACTACTGCGTCTGGTTCGCAAGATTCAACCTGATGTGCTGCTCACCGCCTCGCCGCACCTCAACATGCTGGCAGGGTTGCTGAGCCCCATGTTCCCCCGCAAAACGCATCTGGTACTCCGCGAGACGAGCGTACTGGCCCGATCACTGGCCGCGTGGGGAACGGGGCGACTGCTCCTCCCCCTGCTTGCAGCTGCCTATCGCCGCGCTGACCGAGTGATTGGGCAATCAAAGTTCGCGACACAGGAACTCCACGACGTGTTTTCGGTGCCGTGGGAACGGTTGGTTTCGATCGCGAATCCCGTCGAGGTTAGCGAGACCACCGAGGCAAAAGCCCTCGCGTCAAACAGCCCGTTTCCGGAGGGCACCGGTCCACACCTGCTCGGTGTCGGGCGACTCCATCCCGTGAAGAGTTTCGACCGAGCCATCCAGGCCCTCCCCTCGTTGCTGCAGACGCATCCACAAGCCCGACTGTGGTTGATTGGTGAGGGGAGCGAGCGGGCGCAGCTGCAATCTCTCGCCCAGAAGCTGGGCGTCGCCGATCACCTCTGCATGCCCGGCTTCCAGACCGATGTCCATCGCTGGCTGGCTCATGCAGATCTGTTCGTCCTCTCCTCCCGCTCGGAGTCACTCCCCAACGCGTTGCTGGAGGCCGTGGCCAGCAGCTGTCCGGTCGTTTCACTCCAGCATCCCGGTGGGACCCAGGAAGCCGTGAATGCACTCGGTCTGACTGACCGTTGGGTCGAGTCACTCACCCCCTGGAATGACAACTGGTTCACCCGCCCCTCTCCCGAGGTCCGCGAGCGTCTCATTCGGAAGTATCACTGGCAGCACATCGTCTTCGAGTACGAACAGCTGTTTGAAGAGATCACCGGTCACGCCAGCTCTCAGCAGGCAGCAGCCTGAAGTCACTGGCAGGCACTCGGCCTCACCTCACCTGAACTGGATCAACCACACATGCGGATCGCACACGTCATCACCGGACTGGGAGCAGGCGGCACTCCCGTCATGCTGCATAAGGTGCTGGCGGCCCAGCTCGCAATGCCCGAGATCGAATCATGTGTCGTGGGTTTGATCCAGGAAGGTGCAATCGGCCAGAAGATCCGTGAACTTGGAATCCCGGTCACAACACTCGGTATGCGACCTTCAGTCCCCGATCCGCGCGGGATGTGGGGCCTGGCCCGGACACTTCGAGCCTTTCGTCCCGACTTGATTCAGAGCTGGCTCTATCACGCTGACCTGATGTCATCACTGGCCCGTCCGTGGGTGGGTGGCCACCCTCCCGTTGTCTGGAACTTACGGCACGCCACGCTCGATCCACAACACGACAGCCGTTCCACTCGCTGGACAGCCAAGGTTTGTGCGTGGATGTCTCGCTCCTCACCGGCCCGGATTCTGGTCAACACGGTCAGCGGGTCGCGGGTCCACGCCCAGTACGGTTACGCCAAAGACAAGCTACAGGTGGTCCCCAATGGTTTCGATCTGGAGCGATACCGTCCCGATCATACGGCACGAGCGGAGCTGAGGCAGTCGCTCGGGTTGGCCCCCGACACCTTACTGATTGGTCTTGTGGCCAGATTCTCCGAACTCAAGGGGCAGAAGCTGTTCCTGGACGCGATGAAACAAGTCGCCACACGGTTGCCGTCTACGCACTTCATCCTCTGCGGGACGCAGATCACCCTGCAAAACGAAACGCTGGCCCGCTGGGTTCGGGAAACGGGATGTCCCGAGCGGTTCCATCTGCTGGGTGAACGACTCGATGTGGAGCGAGTGCATGCAGCCCTGGATCTGGAAGTTTCTTCATCGGTGAGCGAGGCGTTCAGCAATTCGATCGGTGAAGCCTTATGTTGCGGAGTGCCGTGTGTGGTGACTGATGT
>CANJZR010000570.1 GCA_947479075.1 Planctomycetaceae bacterium | reverse complement strand
CATCGCCTCCGCCATGGGGATAAAGCGTGGCAGAAGGCACGGGTCGTGACGCCCCTTGGTGCGAATCGTCGCGGGCTGGCCATCGCTCGAAACAGTGCGTTGCTCGAGGGGAAGGCTACTTGTGGGTTTCACGGCAGCTCGCAGCAGGATCGGCATACCGGTCGTAATGCCGCCCAGCATGCCGCCGTGACGATTGGTCTCGGTCACGATACCCAGCTTCTCTTCGCCCTCTTCACCTGTGGGGACCCAGCCCGTGGTGAAGATGTCGTTGTGCTCGCTACCGCGCATCGTGGCACAGCCGAAACCGATTCCGTACTCCACCCCCAGTACAGCTGGGAGCGAGAAGAGTGCCTTCGCCAAGTCAGCCTTGATCTTGTCAAAGACTGGTTCGCCCAGGCCCGCCGGAACGTTGATGGAGACGATCTCAGCGACACCGCCAATGGAGTCGCCTTCCTTTCGCACCTTTTCAATGCACTCGATCATCTTGTCGGCAGCAATCAAATCGGGGCAGCGAATGATGTTCGGAGTGCCATCAGGGCGTTGTTCGATCTGAGCGAGAGTGAGATGTTCCGGGTTCGTAATTGTGGCCTTGATGTCGCCCACCTGCGTCACATAACCCAGGACCCGCCCCCCGAATGCCTGCTCGATCAGCTTCTTGGCGACGACCCCTGCTGCGACGCGGGCGGTGGTCTCGCGGGCGCTTGAACGACCTCCCCCACGGTAGTCACGGAAGCCGTACTTTTCATCAAAGGTGAAGTCAGCGTGTCCCGGCCGATAGAGGTTCTTGATATCGCCGTAGTCTTTGCTCCGCTGATCGGTGTTGCGGATCAAGATGGCCAGACTGGTCCCGGTGGTTCGCCCCTCGAAGACCCCCGACAGGATCTCGGGCGTGTCGGCTTCATCACGCTGGGTCGTGATATGGCTCTGCCCGGGGCGGCGACGGTTCATGTCGACAAGCAGATCGTCGACCGTCAACGGAATCCCCGGCGGCACCCCCTCAATAATGACGACGTTGCCCGGTCCGTGACTCTCGCCAGCGGTGGTGATGCGGAATGCCTGTCCAAATGAGTTTCCAGCCATGCGTCGATTGTAGTGAAGAGTTCCCGGTTGTCAGTCGTAAAAGGGGGAGCGAGGGGCGAATGGCTGATTGCCGATGGCGGATGGCGGATGGCCAGCAGAGACGGCACTTCCGCGGTCATCGATGCTGGACGACGACTCGAACACCGAAAAAGGCTCACGCCCGTCCCCCCTCCTTGCTTCTTGCTTTCCTTCGTTCTCTTCTGTTCAAAATCCTCTTCCCACTCTCACAGCAAGGCCTGTAGATATGAACAAAAGACAACGAAGATAACGAAGGCTGGCGGAAGGATGAGGAGTAGTCCGTACACCGAAAACCCCTGCGGCGAACAGGTTCTGTTCCACGAAAATGCAATTTCTGCGATAAATCGGGGGCTGAATCGCCGGTTCATGAGGAGCTTTTGGCGGGGCAGCTTGCAAGGTGCCAAGGAATGGCGATCGAACCGCCCTCACAATCTCTCATCAATACACTGCGTTCGCTGAATCTGGCGAACGATGCTCAGCTGCGCGCGTGTCAGAAGCACTTGAAGAATCTGGTCCGCGATCTGCCCGCGTTTGATTCGGTGTGGATCGACGCCCTGGTTCAAAGCGAGGTCCTGACCCCGTTCCAGGGGAAGATGCTGACGCACTCCCCAGATTCGCTCAAGCTCGGGTCGTATGTGCTGGTGGATCGCCTGCCGCATGATGGATGGCCAGTCCGGTATCGGGCCGTCCCGCTCACTGGTGGCCGTCCCGTCGCGGTCGCCGTTCTTCCCATCGACCGAGCCGAGCTGCCTGCGGTTCGTGACCGATTTGCACGTCATGTCGCGAGTGTACATGGCCTGAACCATCGCCACCTTTGCCTTGCAACTTCCTTCGAGGAGACCAGCGAGTCCCTCCACGCCATCAGTCCCCTGCCCTCTGGCGAGCCACTCGACGAGCTGTTCGTCCGGCGAGGTCGTTTCCCTGCGGACGTGGTCGAGGAGATCGCCCGTCAAGCCCTGGAAGGGCTGGCCCGACTGGAGCTGGCTGGAACCTTCCATGGCGATCTGCGTATGCGGAATCTGCTCCTGAGTTCACAGGGACGTATCCAGATCATCAACGCGGGGATGGTGGCCGCAGCGCATCCGCAGATCACGATTCACGGAATCCTTCCCGTCGCATGCTATCAGGGAATCGCCCCCGAACTGATTGGCGGACGTAACGAGCGCAGTCCCTCTACCGAGATGTACGCCCTCGGATGCCTGCTCTGGCATCTGCTGGCTGGACGTGCTCCATATCTTTCCGCTGATCCCCTCGAGCAGTTGGCTGCCCACCAGGCAGGGAGTATTCCCGATGTGCGAACCATCGCCCCCGAGACATCGAATTCGCTGGCTGCCCTGATCTCGCGACTTGTCGCGCGACATCCCAGTGAGCGCTATCGCAGCCTCACAACAGCAGCAGCGGAGTGCGGTGCCAGTACCGCACGCGGCCGGGCTCGATTGAGCCAGTTTCAGGCCTCGTTCCAGACCATGGTCCCGGTCCGACTCGGACAATCGCGAAAGACTCGTAAGACGGCCTCTCTGCAATCTGCTCTCACCGCAGCTGTCCTGCTCGGGGCTGCGGCCTTGTTCCTGTTCCCCGGTGCTGGACAATCGCTCCTCCAATCCGCAGGTCGGATGTTAAAGGCCACTCAGGAACCAGTTGCCTCCCAGGAAACAGCGTCGACAAAGACTGCCGAAGCGACGCCTCCCAATTCGAGAGAAATCCTCCCAGCCCCAGAGGCCAGTTCCACTCCGAAGTCGACTCCGCAGGGGATTCCCATGCAGGAGACCACCACACATTCCGGGCAGATCGTGCTTGATACTCCGGGGCCGTATGCGGCTGGAGTGTTTTCCAACGTCAGCGATCTGAGGATTCGCGCCGCCGATGGCGTACGTCCCGTCATCGAGATCCACGATCAGCCGTTGCAGCTTGCGGGTCGGCGAGTGTTTCTGGAAAACGTGATCATCCGACGTGGGCAGAGTTCAACCCCGGGGATTCCGCTGCTCGAAATTGACACACAGAACCTGAGTTTAACCAGTTGTGAGTTGCACAGCGGCCCAATCTCTGCGAGCGACTCAGAGACTTTCGTTAACCGCTCGATCAACCCCGCGATCGCCTGGCAGAATCTCGAAGAGAACGATGTCCAACCGGCGATGCTGGAGTGCACTCACTGTCTCTTCGCGGGTGGTGCATCTGTGTTCTACTGCACGTCAGTCCCGCAAATGGTGCGTCTGACCGACTCAGCCTG
>CANJZR010000569.1 GCA_947479075.1 Planctomycetaceae bacterium | reverse complement strand
TAAGACGCGGGGTGGCACGGCAGGCTCTTCCAGCGTTGCGAATCGCAGTGCCGTAGGTCAGGCTTGGCCTGACGATTTTGTACGGTTGCGTCTCGGCAGCGAAAGTCAGGCTCAGCCTGACCTACGATTTAGAACCGCCCCGCGCGGAAGGGGGTCGGGTCGATGTGGGGTTTGGTGCCGGTCATGAGCTCGGTCAGGAGTTTGCCGGTGCCGGGGGCTTGGGAGACGCCGAGCATGCTGTGGCCGGCGGCGACGTAGGTGTTCGAGTAGCGGGGGACGCGGTCGATGATCGGCTTGCCATCGCAGCTCATCGGACGCCAGCCGAACCACTCCTCTTCGACCGGCTCGGCAAACGGGTCGATCAGGTACTCGCTGGCCCCGCGACGCAGCAGGCCGAGCCGCTGGCGGTTCAGGGTGCTGTCGTAACCCGCGAACTCCATCGTCGAGCCGATGCGGTAGCCCGTCTCAAACGGCGTGATCGCGACGTGGTACTCCTCGAGAATCATCCCGTGCTTCGGGCACAGCTTCGGCCGGGGCATCGTGATCGAGTAGCCCTTGCCGGGCTGGATGGGCGGGACGTAACCGAGAGCTTTGCCGATCAGCGGGGTCCATGACCCGGCTGCGAGAACGAACTGGTCAGCGGTGTGGTCGCCAGCTGCGGTGCGGGCGGCTTTGGTCTGGCCACCTTCGTGGATGAAGCCGGTGACTTCGGTGTTCTCGTGGATCTGCACACCGATTTCGAGCAGTCGCCGCTTCCAGGCGGCCATCAGGGCGCTGGGCCGCAGGTGGCTGTCGATCTGGTACTTGAAGGCCCCGGCGAGGCCCTCTTTTAGGGTTGGCTCGACCTCGACGAGTTGTTTGCCGTTGAGCGGGGTGGCAGGGACGCCGAAATCTTTGGTGAGCAGGTCGTTGGTCACCGCGTATTCGTCGTACATCTTCTGCGTGGCGAAGACGAACAGCATCCCCGTCGTGTCCCATTCGGCATTCGTCAGCTCGGACGATTCGAACAGGCGGCGATACTCGCTGCTCGATGATTGGAGGATGGCGTTGAGGGCCCGCCCCGTGGCGAGCATGTCGGCTTCGTTGCAATACCGGGCGAACTTCAGCAGCCACGCCCAGAGTTTGAAGTCGACACGTGGGCGCAGGTAGAACGCCGAGTTGTTGTCGAACATCGACTTCAGCGTTTTGGTGATCGCACCTGGCTTGCAGAGCGGCAGCACATGGCTCGGGCTGATATAGCCGCAGTTGCCGTGCGAGCAGCCTTTGCCGAACAGGCCTTTGTCGAGGATCGTGACCTCTTTCCCCGCCTTGCGCAAGTAATACGCGCTGGCTGCCCCGACGACACCACCGCCGACGATCACGACCCGCTGACCAGAACTCATGCTTGTTTGCCCGTCTCAACAGATGTTCGCCAACCCCCAGCTGCGAGTCGCCGCAATTGGGAACGGCATTTGATTCGATCATAGAACAGGGAGCGGAGAGAGACGAGGGAGGAAGCAGGAGGAGAGCGGAGTGATGAGAGACGAGAGCCAAGCGGTGTCTGCTTGTTTGGGACGATTTCGAGGAGATTTGAATTTCGTCGAAACGGCGGGCGGGAAGGTTTTCGTTCCTGGCGAGATTGGCAATACTGGAATGCGGTCGGCCTGTTTCCTCATTTGAAGACGCTCCCATGAAACGCATTGGCTTGTTCGGTCTGCTCGCACTCCTGTCGGGACTCTCCACATTCGGAGTGGCAGGGGACTACATCCGGGATCTGCAGACGAATGCGGTGGAGTCGGGGAAGGCGGAGTTTGGCCACTGGGGAACAGATCCCAAGAACTACCTGGAGTGGGGGTCGCACTCGAACCGTCTGATTCCGGTGTATGCGTTTGGCTCACTGGGCGGCGGATCAGGCATCGATCTGCTGAGCTACAGCGGTGAGTCCAGTCCGTACCGTGACGCCGCCAAGGTCCAGCGACTGTATGGCTATTTGCCCGAGGGGACTGTTGATCCGACCGCTGACTGGATGGACCAGACGAACATCTACGACATTCAAAAGGCTGCGCTTCTGGCTGGTCGCAAGCAGATCATCCTGGTCGTGTTCGACGGCATGGACTGGCAGACGACTCGTGCCGCATCGATCTATCAGCGTCGCAAGATCGAATACACGGAAGGACGCGGAACGGGCCTGCATTTCCAGGACTACACCGCGGGAGGGAAGACCCAGTTCAGCTACATGGTGACCAGTCCGCACAATGAGGGGACCGAAATTGATGTGGATACACAAGAGGTGAAGAACCCGGGTGGAGAACTGCGAGGCGGGTATGCTCCCTCTATGGCGGGCCGGTTTCCGTGGTCCGTGCCTCCGAATAATGATTATGGGACCTCGCGGAATAAGGACGCGCCACCGGTGCATGCCTATACGGATTCGTCCAGCTCAGCCAGCAGCATGACGACCGGGCAGAAGATCTATAACAACAGCGTGAATGTCGACCCGACCGGGGCTCCCATCAAGACGATCGCCCATGAGGCCCAGCAGGCGGGCTACATGGTGGGTGTGGTGACCAGTGTCCCGATCAGTCATGCGACGCCAGCGTGTGCGTATTCTCACAATGTGCATCGCGATGACTATCAGGATCTGACCCGGGACCTGCTTGGCTTGCCCTCGATCAGCCATCCGAAAAGCCCTCTGCCCGGTGTCGATGTGCTGATTGGCGCTGGCTTCGGCGAGTCTCGCAAGAAGGATCCCAAGAAGGACGCACAGGGCGTGAACTTCGTCGAAGGGAATCGCTACCTGGCCGATCCGGATCTGGCAGCTGTGGATGTGAATCATGGCGGTAAATATCGGGTTGCCCTGCGAACAGCGGGCAAGAAGGGGGGCGAATACATCCAGGAGCAAGCGGCGTTGGCGGCTCAGAATCACGAACGATTCCTGGGTTACTTCGGCGGACCACATGGCCACCTGCCCTTCCGGACTGCGGACGGCGACTACACCCCACCCAAGGGGCGGAGTAAGAAGGCTGAAGTCCTGACTCCGGAAGATGTGAGCGAGAATCCTACGCTCGCCGAGATGACCACCGCCGCCTTGACCGTGTTGCAGAAGCGAGACAAGGGATTCTGGCTGATGGTTGAGGCCGGAGATGTCGACTGGGCGAACCACGACAACAACATCGACACCTCGATCGGAGCTGTGATCAGCGGCGACAAGGCAGTGAAGGTCATCACCGACTGGGTGGAGAAGAACAGCAGCTGGGACGAAACGGTCCTGATTGTCACTGCTGACCACGGGCACTATCTGGTGCTGGAGAAGCCCGAGCTGTTGATTCCCCCCGCCGAGTAGTTGACC
>CANJZR010000568.1 GCA_947479075.1 Planctomycetaceae bacterium | reverse complement strand
GAGAACTCTAACCGCGGCTTTGGGGGTGACGCTCCGGGCGCACGGCGGGCTGACGCCCGGCGCTCGCTGCTGGGGGGCGGATCGACGCCGGTTCTGCCACTCACACTTTCTCCCAAGGGGCACGCAGCTTCGGTGGCTCTTTCAAGAACTCGGTCCCGGGGCGGAGTTTGCCTTCCTTGGTGAAGAACGGGTGGAAGCCTTGGCGGTGGATGCCGTTGGCGTCGAAGCGGTCGCGGCGGGTGGAGATGGCCTGGCCTTCGCGGAGGGCCCAGCCCATCCAGCCGAAACCAGCTGCGGAGAGTCGGTCGGTATAGAAGCGGGCGACCTCGGCGTGGGCGGCATCGTCGAGGGCCCCGGGGATCGTTTCGTTGGCCATCAGCGGCTTGCCGAGTTTCTGGCTCAGCTGTTGATACCCGGCGATCGTCTGGATCAGGGCGGGCTCGTTGTGGACATACGGATGGGCACACAGCACATCGACGATCGGGGCGAAGGCCTCGATGAGGGGGAGGCCGTCGGGGGTGCCGATCGTGATTGGTTGCCGGGCCCCGCAGCCTCGCACGGTGGCGGCGATCTCGCTCAGCCAGGCGACCTCCTGCGGGGTCTGTGTGGGCTCGTTGCACAGGTCCCACATTAGGATCCGATCGTCATTGATCAGCGGGGTGACGATTGCCTTCACATAATCATGCGGACCCTGCCAGCCGGGACGGATGTTTTCGAGGTAGGTCCCGCCGTAGTCGTACTGTGTGTCGTGCCAGCGATTGAACAGGCACGGCATGACCTTCATGCCGTTCTCGGCTACAGCTGCGACGGCGTCCATGAAGTGAGCGGTGATCTTGTCGGGATCACGGAACCAGGCAGTGAATTCGATCCATACGCGGATGCAGTTGGCGTGAACCTGACGGGCGAGGGCGACCTCTTCCCGCATGCGACTCCCTTCGTAGAACCACCACCCATCCTCGATGCGTGCCGCCCACGAGGGGATGACGCCGAAGCCCCGTAACCAGCTGTAGTCGGGGTAGACGTTCAGGGTGGGTTTGGGGGCGGTGGGCTCAGCGGCGAGGAGGCTTGTGTTCGCTGCGAGGGCGGCGAGGGTCGCGCCGGTGGCTTGGAGGAATTGACGCCGGGCGAGCAGATTGTGGTCAGGGGTCATGGGGAGGCCTTGGGGGCGAAGAGGGCATGGTCGAATGGACGTGATCGCAGAGACAGGTCGCTCCTCGGCAGGCTGACGCCTGCCGCTCTCGGGGAGGATGCCGGGAGGGTTTTACTCCTCCAGCTGCTTCTGCGACGTATCCGGGGCGAACCAGATGACGATCATGCCGATGGCGAAGACAAGGCTCGTGGCTCGGCCGATGTGGGCGTAGTCGCCCTGGAAGAAGCTCATCAGTGTTCCGGTGGCGAAGACCGTCACAGCTGTGAGGATACGGCCGAAGTTGAAGCTGACGCCTGATCCGGCGGCCCGGGCGCGGGTCGGGAACATCTCGGGCAGGCAGAAGGGCAGCCAACCGAAGTAGACGCCGATGAAGAGCCCTAAGCCGCTGACATACCACAGGAAGTACGGATCGGTCGGGACGACGAACCAGAACAGATACTGAGCGAACAGCAGCGAGCCGAAACTGGACAGGAAGTATGTCAGCTTGCGGCCCAGCACACTGGCGAGCCAGCCTCCGGCGAGAGCCCCGGCGATCCCGGTGAAGGCCCGCGTGCGGTTCACGTCGGCTTTGAGTGACGGGTTCACATCGCCCACGCGATCCGCCCATTGCACGATCCAGTCGGCACTGCCCCAGCCACCGATCAGGGGAATCGTGGCCAGAATAATCCCAATCAAAGTGATCGCGAGATAAGGCGGGCGGAAGATTTCGCCTGGACCAGCGATTGTCTTGTTCGAGGTTTGGGCCTTGCCCCGATTAGCCAGCCAGAGAGGGGACTCTGGAACGGCAACCAGTGAGAAGACCCCCAGTACCGCCGGCAGAGCCGCGAAGAGCATGACCCATTGCCAGTCGGTCGGGGTCGGCGTCACTTTGCCGGGCAGGAACATCGCCGGGAGGTTCGGCAACGACTGAAACACCTTGGATGCTGGAGCTCCCAGACTGCTCGGCACCGGAGGGAAGGCCATCATGATTGTCGACATGAAGTAGATCCCCATGTTGGCTGCTGCTCCAATAATTCCCGCGGAAGCTGTGCGAGAAAGGCTCGACCACGCCTCAGCCACAAGAGCGACTCCATTCGGCCACATGCCACCGACCCCCATACAGGCAAAGAACCAGCAGACCAGTAGCTGCACTGGGAGTCGAGAGAAACTGGCCAGCAGGGCCATCAGGGAATAGGTCAGGATCGCCAGCCCCATCCCTTTCGTTCGTCCGAGTCGGTCACCGATCGCCCCGAAGCAGAGACCGCCAAACGCGGCGCCGAACAGAAACGAGCATTTCAGCCATGCGACCCATTCACCAATCAAGACATTTGCATCGAGGAGGTCTGCCTTGTCCTTCTCCAACAAAGGCCTTGGCGGGACGGTTTCAGAACCCGTTTTCAACTTTGAGCGAGCGGTGAGATCGTTGTATCGCACCAGATTGAGCTCACCCGCAGATGTCAGGAGATCTATCGCTGCCGGTTGAAGAGCCACTGATGTCGCTGACAGCAGGAACCCCGCACAGAACCAGCCCGTAAACGCCGTGACCAGAATCAGAATCCGGGACGCACTGGACAGGCTTTGCCCGGCGGGGGAGGGATTGGCCGACGATGGCGAGGTGTTCGATGTACTCATCAGTCAATAGAATCGCAGTAGGACGGGCGAGCAAAGGGATTCCGTGTTCGCATCATACACAGCTGGGTTTGAGTGCCTAGAGACTCGATGAGTTGTGGGAATGCGCGACACGGTGATGGGCCGATGAATGGTCTCACTTCGTTCGGGACAGACAGGAATGACTGTCCTACTGTGAGGTGCGGAAGAACTCCCGGTCTGCCTCCGTCCTCGAACACAATTGAACCATCTGGATCGAAGCTGATGAAACTGTCGCTGTCAGTGCGTATTGTCGAGGCTCCCTGCAAGACGAAGTTGTTCGTGCCGTTTGAGGAGCTGGTGTCGATCGCGAAGGACACTGGATACCAGGCGGTCTGTCTGCGGGCGAGTGCGGGTGGGGTCGACACACCGAAGGCTCGACTGGCCGAGATGCGCCGCTGTGTCGAGGACGCGGGGTTGTTCATCTCGATGGTGACTGCGGACTTCAACGTGCCGCTCAATAACGACAATGGGCCGAACGCTCTGCGGAACATCGGGCCGAGCCTTGATGTCGCAGAGACTGTGGGGTGCTCATTGGTACGGGTCTGCAT
>CANJZR010000567.1 GCA_947479075.1 Planctomycetaceae bacterium | reverse complement strand
GAATAAAAACACTCAGTAGGCCCCAGAGTACGCGAGTGTTTATTCTCAATATTAAGTGGTTTTTCTGCAGTGTTTTATAATCAATAAAGACATGTTGACGGACGGGATCGGTTGGGTAATTTGCCTGATGTGGGCCATTTAGAAGATCGCCCGGACGGAGTCGGCCGGTAGTAGCGTTATTGCATGTCGCACGACGATATCGGTCGATTGACAACAGGAGATTACAATGTTGAAAAAGTTTCTGTGGGCAGTCGCACTCGGCTTGGCAGTTCATGGTTCGGGTGTCTACGCCCAGGAGAAAGTCAAAGTCATCTACCCAGATGGTTCCGTGCGTTATGAGGATGCGGCACCGGCCAAGAAGGCTGAGGAGAAAACCGCTCCAGCCCCTGCTTCTGGTCCTTCTGGCTCTAAAACAGTTTCGGGGGTAAGTTGCTGCCCTTGCAATGGCGGTACTGATGAGTGCACTCCGCATTGTAGGCCAGGAAAGAATCCGCCGGAGGTTACTCCAGTCAACTCCCCGGAGTGCCCTAGTGGAAGAACATGCGATCCCATAGACGTAAAGTTTGAAGGTGACTTGTTGGTTGAGGAGGTCGAAGAGAAATTTTATGTACAATGCAAAGACGCATCCGCACACGTGCCTGTTCCTGTGATTCAGACATCAGTGAAAGAGACTTGTGAATTCAGGACGATTGAGAAAGTCGTGAAATGCTGCAGGATTAAGGTCTGTGTGCCATGCCAATCTTGTAAAGTGACAACAACCCAATGTGTTACTAAACTCTCCAAAGACCCGTACGCTCTACGCATCTGCAAGCGGCGTGATGGCACATACGATGTTGAGGTGAAGGGAGTGCCCGGTATGCCCACCCGATGGATGCTGTACTTGGCGGGAAAAAAAGAAGATATCGAAACAGATCTCGGGGTTACCATCGATTTCTGATTCCACTTGTCGCGTCTGGGTGAATCCTCGCCCCCGCGTTGTTTTAGGCAAGGCGGGGGTAACTATTTGATGTGACCTGTTCTCCTATGAGTTGCCGATTTTGGATGTGGTGGAATGGAGAGGGCACTCTTGGATGGACGAGAAGTCCGAATATCGATGTCAGCAATACGACGACTTCGATCGCCTGTAGGTGTAATCCATGCATGTTCCACGTGATGGGGTGAACATGCATTCACACGTTCAGTCTTCACAGAATCAGCAAGGCGGATATTCTCCCAACCTGTGCAACTCGATGTAATGACATCCACTGTTAAGCCAAAGCCAGCAAATCTGTGGCTGGCTGGCGAATTGATAGTTGTTGATGCGTCGCCAGATCACTGGAGCTGTTTTGGGCCTGCGAGGCTCTGCTCGATCGATTGCAGTTCAGCCTGCATGATGAATGTGCATGGTGTCTCCCGGGGTTTACACAGCTCAATCGGAGTTTTCTGGCTTAAGAGGATTTCGCCTCGACGAATGCTTGACCTCTGACACAGTGGAATCGTAACATCTGGTTTATGAAGCCACTGGCCCAGTATTCGGACGGCTTATACTCCCGTGTTGTCTCGCAGTCTCCAAATCTTTCTGGATGTCGCATCGCATCGCAGCTTTTCCAAGGCTGCAGAGGCGCGGGGGATGTCACAGCCTGCGATCAGCCAGGCGGTCGCTCAGCTGGAAGAGCGGCTGGGTGAGGAACTGATCGACCGGACCAAGCGTCCCCTCGAACTCACCAGTTGTGGACAGCTTTTCTACGAGCGCTGCCGCAAGCTGTGCGACGAATACCAGGCAATTGAGGACGAAGTTCGACAACTGCGTCATGGCAAAATCGTTGGTCGCGTGCGGGTTGCGTCCATTTACTCCGTCGGTCTGTTACAGATGCAGGCCTACGTCGAGAAGTTCGAACTGCTCTATCCCGATGTGAAGGTCCAGCTCGAATATCTGCATCCCGACGACGTGTACGCTCAGGTCCGTCGCGATAACGCGGACATTGGCATCGTCTCCTTCCCGCGCGGTCGGGGTGACATCGAGTCGACCGACTGGTTGCAGCAGGAGATGGGGGTGATCGTCCCGCCCCAGTCCCCGCTTTCCAAGTTCACGACAATTGAACTGTCTGACCTGCGTGATCAGCCTTTCGTCAGCTTTACGCCCGACCTCACTATTCGCGGCGAAATCGATCGAGTCTTCCTCGACGCCGATGTCGAAGTCCGGATCGTTCACCAGTTCGACAACATCGAGAACATCAAGCGAGCCGTCGAGATTGGGGCCGGAGTCACGATCCTCCCGCTCGACAGTGTCAGACGTGAAGTGGAATTCGGATTGCTCCGGGCCATCCCCTTCAAGCGGGTACAGCTGACGCGGCCACTGGGGATTATTCGAAAACGCGGGCGGCCCCCCACTGCCGCGGTCTCTAAGTTTCGAGCCCTGTTGCTCGATGCGGATAATGAGGAGGCCCCGGCAGCGGATCTGCTGGCGGCAAGCGTCACCTGAAACGACGCCGTCTCCTCGAAAAATCAACAAGTGCAGCTCACCCCGTCAGGCGGACGGGTGTCCCGACAGGCAAGATGCCTTCTCCGGAGTTTCACTCCACCCTCAACCCGTTCACCCATTGGCTTTTCTTCGACCAACAACCGTTCCGGTTCGCTGGCACAGAAAAGCAAGATCATCGAAGTCGAGATTCGCGATGCAACGCCACGAAGTCGAACTCACCCCATCCGGACTTCCTCAATCCCACGGTCTCTACTCGGCGGAAACCGAGCACGACTCCTGCGGTGTGGGTTTTGTCGCACACATCAAGGGATCTCCCTCGCGCCAGATCGTCGATGACGCCTCCCGCATTCTCGTCCACATGACCCACCGTGGTGCTTGTGGATGCGAGGAAAACACCGGGGACGGCGCGGGGATTATGACCGCGTTGCCCGATGACTTCCTCCGCAAGGTCGCCCGTCGTGATCTCGGCGTCGAACTGCCTCCCAAGGGCAAGTACGGGGCCGGTGTCTTCTTCCTGCCCAAAGACGACAAGAGCCGGGACGAGTTCAAGGCGATCGTCAATGCCGTGATTCAGATGCAGGGGCAAAAGCTGATCGGCTGGCGCAAGCTGCCGCAGGATCCCAAGGGGGCCGACATTGGTCCTTCTGCGGTCGCTGCTGAACCGGCGATGGAGATGCTCTTCGTCGGGGCTGCAGATGGTCTCGACCAGGAAGCGTTCGAACGCCAGCTGTTCATCATTCGCAAGGCTGCGGGCCACAAGATTCGCGAGTCACGGCACCCCCACGCACTCGCTTTCTACGCCTGCACCCTCTCGTCGAAGATCCTCGTTTACAAGGGCATGCTGACTCCGGCCCAGGTCGTTCCCTACTTCCCCGACCTG
>CANJZR010000566.1 GCA_947479075.1 Planctomycetaceae bacterium | reverse complement strand
AGGGGCGCAACTCGCCGACCTGGTTCGGGATCTCGGCTGCGGTTGGGGCCGGGGTGTCTCTGATTCTGTCGGGCATCCTGTACGTCCTGGCCAATTCCAAGATGTCTGACACCCTCTCACTGCTGCAGTCCTCGATCGCCGAATCGGAGTGGCTCTACGGTCGCTGGACACAGGTCGCTGACAAGGACGTCACCGAAGCCGAGAAAGAGTTCCACAAGAAGCAGGAACAGTACGACCGCCAGCGAGATCAGGCTCTGGCCCGCTACCAGAAAGCTCATCAGGACCGGATCAACGAGATCGAAACGCTGCGATCATCGCAGGCAGTGGCCTCCCGTCAGAGGTATGTCGACCAGAAGGCGTACCTCGAATCGAGCCGCACAACCCAGCTGGCCGCACTCGAAACGCATATGCGTCAGCAACAGGAAGTCGGCGAGCAGCACTTCCAGACTCTCCGCAGTCAGGCCCAGACGAATCTCGATCAGGAACTGTCGGACCATCGACGGCAACAGGCCGCGGCCTGGTCAGCGCTAACAACCCGCTGGGAGCAATCGCTGCAGCAGGCCAACCAGCAGCTCACGGCGCTGCAGAGCGAAGTTTCCACCTCCTCGCCACCGTGGGAACTGATCGAATCGCCTGACTGGAAACCCTCCGTTCAAGTCCCGCAGAGTTATGCGATCGGGCAACATCGGGTCAACCTGGAACAGTGGCCTGATGCGGTGTCCCGCGACGTTCGGCTGTCCCCCCGTTCGACGGAACTCACCGTTCCCGCTTTGATCGACTTTCCGACAAAGGCATCGTTGCTGCTCAAGTGGAAAGGGCCACCGGGACGAACCGCTTCGGTCCAGGCACTTCAGGTCGCGATGCTGCGGCTGCTCACACAGATCCCACCGGGAAAGATTCGTTTCACGCTGATCGACCCGGTCGGACTCGGCGAAAGCTTTGGCGGGTTTATGCACCTGGCCGATGTCGATGAGTTGCTCGTCACCAGCCGCATCTGGACGGAAGCATCGCAGATCGAAGCCCGGCTGGCTGACCTCACCGAACACATGGAGAACGTACTCCAGACCTATCTCCGCAACGAGTTCGCCACCATCGAGGATTACAACCACCATGCGGGCGAGGTCGCCGAACCCTACCGGTTCCTCGTCATCAGCGACTTCCCCGCTAAGTTCAGCGAGATCGCCGCCAGCCGACTGCTGAGCATCATCACCAGCGGCCCTCGCTGCGGGGTCTATACGCTCATGTCAGTCGACATGGCCCGCGATATACCGCAACAGCTGCCACTTTCGACCGTGTCGGAAGCCATGACGACCTTAAACTGGACGACTGAAGGCTTCCGCAGCACGGAGTTACCGCTGTCGAACTGGCCAGTCGAGCTGACCCCCACACCCGATCCGGAACAATTCACCCGCATCGTGAAGCAGATGGCCGAGGCCTCACGCCATGCCCGCCGTGTCGAGGTCGCGTTCGACCGGATCGCTCCCAAACCCGATGCCGTCTGGTCGAAGGACAGCCGTTCAGGCATCGACATCCCGCTCGGTCGAGCCGGGGCGACGAAGCTGCAACACTTGAAGCTGGGGCAGGGGACCAGCCAGCACATGCTGGTCGCCGGTAAGACCGGCTCGGGCAAATCGACTTTCCTGCACACGTTGATCATCAACGTTTCAATGTACTACAGCCCGCTGGAGGTCAATTTCTACCTGATCGACTTCAAGAAGGGGGTCGAGTTCAAAGACTATGCCGCACTCCAGCTGCCGCATGCGCGTGTCGTCGCGATCGAGAGTGATCGCGAGTTCGGCGTCAGCGTGCTGCAGAATCTTGATGCCGTTTTGCAGGAACGCGGCGAGCTGTTCCGCAAGCACGGGGTCCAGGACATCCGCGGCTTCCGGGAAGCGAACCCGGGCGTCTCGCTTCCCCGGCTGATGCTGGTTATCGACGAGTTTCAGGAGTTCTTTATCGAGGATGACAAGCTCTCGCAAACCGCGTCGCTGATGCTCGACCGGCTGGTCCGGCAGGGGCGGGCCTTCGGCATCCATGTCATCCTCGGCTCGCAGACGCTCGGCGGAGCCTACTCGCTGGCACGCAGTACTCTCGGCCAGATCGCCATCCGTGTCGCCCTGCAGTGCAGCGAGGCTGACGCTCACTTGATCCTCAGCGAAGAGAACACAGCTGCCCGGTTGCTGACCCGGCCCGGTGAGGCGATCTACAACGATGCCAATGGCATGATCGAGGGAAACCATCCGTTCCAGGTCGCGTGGCTCCCCGACAACCAGCGTGATGACCACATCCGCCGCCTGGCCAGCCAGGCGAGGCAAATGAAGCTGAAGTTCGATCCGGTGGTCGTATTCGAGGGGAACATCCCCTCCGACCCGTCTCGCAATGCCGCATTGACTCAAATGATCGAAGGCACCGACACCGACGCGAACAAACGTCTTGTCCCGCGGATCTGGCTTGGCGATGCGGTCGAAATCAAACCACCCACCGAGCTGTCGTTCCCGCGTCAATCGGGCAGCCATCTGTTGCTGGTGGGGCAGGACACCGAAGCGGCCCTGGGGCTGATGGGCACAGCTCTCGTGTCACTCGCCGCCCAAGTCAACAGCGACACCACTTCCCCTCAACCTTCACCTCTCAACTCCCCACTGATCGTCATGGACGGCAGCGCGGTCGATTCGCCCGATGCGGAACTCTGGCGACGGCTGTCGAATACGATTCCCGGCGTGCGCATGGTCTCCCCTCGAAACAGCCTTGATGTCATCAAGGAGCTGCACGAAGAGATGCAATCGCGTGATGCGACCCGGGACACAGCTCGCCCACCGATCTTCGTCTTTGTCAGCCAGATCAGCCGCTTCCGTGACCTGCGCAAGCCTGAGGATGACTTCAACTTCGGCGGCAGCAGTGACGCCCCGCCGTCGACTGGCAAGCTCTTCTCCGATCTGCTGACGAACGGGCCCGAGAACGGCATCCACACGCTTATCTGGTGCGACTCGTTCAACACACTCGAACGCTGGATCAGTCGCCAGGCTCTTCGTGAACTGGAGCGCCGCGTCCTGTTCCAGATGAACGCGACCGACTCCAGCAATCTGATCGATTCACCGATCGCCAGTCGACTCGGCACCCACCGCGCACTGCTCCATTTCCAGGAGAGCGGGGCACTCGAGAAGTTCCGCCCCTACGGCGTTCCGACCCCCGCCTGGATCGATTGGGCCGCCAGCCACCTGCAAAAACGCGCCCCCCTCGACGAAGCCACCGACCTCGACGGGTTTATGGTGACGTGAGCGGCGAGTCTCACCGGCCTCTACAACGCCCGGCGGAGTTTCCGCCCCTTCGTAAAACTCGACAGTACCAGTT
>CANJZR010000565.1 GCA_947479075.1 Planctomycetaceae bacterium | reverse complement strand
TCTTCTTCGTCAGACTTTCGACCGTGTTGTCTTTCAGCTTCTTGAACGCCCCTTCCCGGATCTTGGCTTCCGCTTCCGTGCTCAAGCTGTAGACAGCGGCATCGTAGCCCTTCGCGAACAGAGCATTCAGGGTGACATCCGGAGTCGTTGTACCAACGGGAACATCGTCCTTGAGCGTCGAGATACTGGCGTACTTGTCATCGCCTTCTGCTCGCATATAGCCTTCGAAGACATCTCCCGAGAGCTGGTAGAGGGTTTTGTCCTTACGATCGCGATCGACAGTGATGCCGATCGGATCGAGATTCCCCTCAATAAAATCGTCCTTCAGATTCATAACGGGAATCTGGGTCAGGCGGCGCTGGCCCTTTTCTGCTTCCAGCAGGACAGACGTGCCCACGGGGAGCAATGGATTCACGCCGATCAGGAAGATCTCAATGTTCGGCTTGATATTCTTTTCGAACGTCGTCTGCTGCTTGGCCAGCTTGACGGTCATGAATTCCAAGTCTTTGATCAGGCTATCTGCATTGCTCAGCCCCAAATGGACTTTCGCAGTCGGCTCGGCGGCCAGAGCTACGGAACTCAACCCGACGGCCGTACACAGAGCGACCGAACGAATCCAAGACTTCTTCATGTTTCGAGACTCCATCCCGACCTAAGTGTTTCCCCGGCTCAGCAGCAGCTGGCGAGATCCCTGGATTGGAAGGATAGGGGAATGTCGTGGTTCGGGCAACTTTGTGTGAATGTTCTGGTCGATTCGGACCGGCAGAATCCGCCGAATGCGGGGTGGGTAGGAGCATTCTGTCGCGTCGACTGTTGGTGAATGCTCGCTGACTGTCAAAGTCGCCCCAAACACCGGCGTGGATGTATTCTGAATCGACTCGAACAATAGGTTTTCTCCATGTGGAATACGCAGTCCTCCGTCATTGCTACAACCGGAAAAGGAGTGATTTGTGTCCGAGTCGAGTTGTGTTATCAGCGATTGGTGATGTGACTTGCGGTGACCATCGATCCTGGGCTGCCGGACGGATCGGCCCGGCCGGTCGATTTTCCTCTCTGTGTACAACGGGAGCTTTGGTAAAAAGCTCGGAATGGGTGTTGCGATCTCCCCCATGTCTTTCGGACCGAATGCCTCTGGCAGCGATCTGTGATGTCAACTCTGGAACAGGCCACAACTCCTTCGACCTACCGCGTCACGCTGAGTTTCTTCAGTGGGCCGCTGGATCTGTTGTTGTACCTGGTGCGACGGGATGAATACTCGACCCGGGAAATATCACTGTCGCGGGTTGCGTCGCAGTTTCTGGAGTTCATCTCGGTCCTGCAGGTCATCGATCTCGAACTCGCGTCCGAGTTCGTGGTCGTCGCCAGCACCCTGCTGGAGATGAAAAGCCGGGATGTTCTGCCTGCTGAGAATGAACTGCCGGATGACCAGGATGATGTCCCCCTGAATGATGGCCCGGCCAGCGGGTTGATCAAAAAACTCCTCGAATACCGACGGATTCGCGAAGCGGCTCAGGCCTTGGAAAATCAGGCGATCGAGTGGCAGGCACGCTACCCACGTCTATCGGATGAGCGCCCCGTCCTGGAGAAAACGCCCTCTGCGGACCGCATCAAGGAGGTCGAGCTGTGGGACCTCGTCAGCGCGCTGGGGCGTGTACTGAAGAAGGATGAAGTCCAGACTGAAGGACGCATCCTTTACGACGACACTCCCATCGAGGTCTATGTCGAGCAGATCGGGACGCGAGTCCGAACCGAGGGAGAGGTCTGCTTTACTCAGTTATTTGATCGGGAAACAATCCGGTCACGCATCGTGGGAATGTTCCTGGCGATTTTGGAACTTCTCCGTCACCACGGCTATCGCGCCATTCAAGACGGGCTCTTTGGCGAGATTCGCGTCCTGCCACCCCTGCCCCGTGACGAGACTGCTGCGCAAGCCAGTGGACCCGCTGAAGCGGATGCTCTCCAGTTACCCCACGCAAAGATTTGACGACTCTGCGTGAAGCCACGTTGATCGTCATCGGCCTGCGCGTTGATAATCGAGTCGATTCCTCCGGCACCGGGGATGGTGTCGTTTCCGTTTCCCGGAGAGCAGATCGTGGCCACCACCGGCAATGATTGCGTCATCTCCACGACTTCCGATGATTGGCACAGCTCAGGTCGCGGCGGATGCGTCAAAAGAGGTGTTTTGCAGTGCCCGCGTAGTAAATAGGCTGAATCTGCCGCAAGTGCCGTTTTTTTGAGCAGTGGTTGATTTGGAGATTGAAGGCATCCTATGCAGTAAACTGGACTTACCCCATAACCGCCTCTCGGCACATAATTTGCGAAATCGTCGGATCGAAGGCCATACAGGAGTGTGCATTGTGATCCAGAACGTACTAGCGCCAGACGTTTCAAACTCAACCGCCTCACCACAGGACGGGGCGGGAGAGCGAGTTCTCCCCAAAGTCTTTGACGAGTACCTCGACGGAGAGGTGTCTCGACATCCCCTGCTGGCGGACCGACTTGAGGAGTTCTCCTTCCAAGGACTCTCCGAACGTCAGCAGGCTGCGGAGGTGCGGCTCCGCGAAAAGGGAATCACGTTTGCGGTCTACGGGCACACTGACGGCACGGAAAAGGTGTGGCCGTTCGATGTGGTCCCTCGCCCCATGTCGCACACGGAATGGCACAGAATCGAGGCCGGTCTGAAGCAGCGAATCCGGGCGCTGAACCTGTTCCTCGACGACATTTACGGCCCCAAGCACATTCTCAAGGACGGTGTTGTCCCTGAAGATATGATCATGACGGCCAAGACCTATCGCCCTCAGCTGGAGGGGTTTCGGCCTCCCAAGGGTGTCTGGACGCACGTCACGGGGACCGATCTGGTTCGGCATAACGATGGTCGGGTGTATGTTCTGGAGGACAATCTCCGGTGCCCATCCGGCGTCTCTTACGTGCTGGAGAATCGCGAACTGATGAAGCGGGTCCTGCCTGAGGTCTTCGAGGGCACCGCCATCGCGCCTGTGGAAGATTATGGCGAGCGGCTGCTCACCACCCTGCAGCAGACAGCTCCAAACGGCGTCTACAATCCGACCTGTGTGTTACTGACACCGGGTGTCTTCAACTCAGCGTACTTCGAGCATTGCTTCCTCGCTCAGCAGATGGGCATCGAACTGGTGAGCGGGTCTGATCTGGTTGTGAACGACGGATACGTCTGCATGCTCACCACAAAGGGGCTGCAGCGGGTCGATGTGATCTACCGTCGGCTGGACGATGACTTTATCGATCCGAAGTGCTTCCGAGCCGATTCGATGCTGGGCGTGCCCGGCCTGATGGAAGTCTATCGGGCAGGACGGGTCACCCTGGCCAACGCTCC
>CANJZR010000564.1 GCA_947479075.1 Planctomycetaceae bacterium | reverse complement strand
CTGATGTGGTCAGTGGTGACCGAGTCGCCGACCGAAACCAGACAGCGAGCCCCCTTGATGCCGTGGATCGGACCGGGGACGACTGGCATGTCGACGAAGAACGGAGGCTGCTGGATGTAGCTGCTCTTGGGATCCCACTGGTACAGGTCGCCCGTCGAGCCCTTGATCGCCTGCCACTCTGGAGGTCCGTCCGCTGCCTTGCCGTACTCATTGGTAAACATCGACGCCGACAGCGAGTTGGCGATCGTGTCGCTGATTTCCTTTTGCGACGGCCAGATGTCTTTGAGGTAGACCGGCTTGCCATCCTTGCCCGTGCCGAGTGACTCGGTCGCCAGATCAATGTCAGTGGTTCCGGCGATGGCGTAGGCCACGACCAGCGGCGGGCTGGCGAGGTAGTTGGCCTTCACTTGCGGCTGGACGCGACCTTCAAAGTTGCGGTTCCCCGAAAGCACGGCTGCGGCAACGAGGTTGCCTTCGGTGATGGCGTGCGAAACAGCTTCCGGCAGCGGTCCGCTGTTCCCGATACAGGTCGTGCAGCCATAACCGACGGTGTTGAAACCGAGTGCGTTCAGCGGCTCGCTCAGTCCCGCCTTGTCGAGGTAGTCGGTCACGACGCGGCTTCCGGGGGCGAGGCTCGTCTTCACCCATGGCTTACTCTTCAGGCCCTTCGCGACAGCATTCCGGGCGACGAGACCCGCTGCCACCATGACGCTGGGGTTGCTGGTGTTGGTACAGCTGGTGATCGCGGCGATCACGACAGCTCCGTCGGTGATCGAGGCATTCTCGCCCGCGAGCTTGACCGGAGCAGTGGGGGCTGACTTCGCGAAGGCGGTGGTCAGCTCCTTGTGCCACGCGGTCTTCATGTCTTTCAGCAGCACGCGGTCCTGCGGCCGCTTCGGTCCGGCCATCGACGGCTGGATCGTGGAGAGGTCGAGTTCCAGCTTGCTGCTGAAACGCGGCTCGGGCGAGGCATCGGTGCGGAACATCCCCTGTTCCTTGTAGTACCGCTCAACCAGATCGACGGTGTCCTTGGAACGCCCGGTTCGCTCGAGGTAACGCAGCGTCTCAGCGTCGACAGGGAAGAAGCCGATCGTCGCTCCGTACTCGGGGGCCATGTTGGCGATCGTCGCCCGGTCGGCGAGGCTCATGCCCGTCAGGCCGGGTCCGTAGAACTCGACGAACTTGCCGACCACGCCATGCTTACGCAGCGTCTGGGTCACGGTCAGAACCAGATCGGTGGCTGTCGCACCCTCGGGCAGTTCACCCGTCAACTTGAAGCCGACGACCTCAGGCAGCAGCATGTAAATCGGCTGGCCGAGCATGACAGCCTCAGCCTCGATGCCGCCCACGCCCCAGCCCACGACGCCCAGTCCGTTAATCATCGTCGTGTGGCTGTCGGTGCCGACGAGCGAGTCAGGGTAAGCGACGCCGTTCTTGGTGAGGCAGACAGTCGCGAGGTACTCGAGGTTGACCTGGTGCACAATCCCGATCGAGGGAGGCACAACGCGGAAGTTCTGAAACGCCTTCTGGCCCCACTTGAGGAACTGGTACCGCTCGATGTTGCGCTCGAACTCGATATCGATGTTACCCTGCAGCGCCCCAGCTGTGGCGAACTGGTCGACCTGGACCGAGTGGTCGATCACGAGGTCGCACTGAACGAGCGGGTTGATCTTCTTCGGATCGCCGCCCATGCGGACCATGGCTTCCCGCAGAGCTGCGAGGTCGACGACCGCCGGAACCCCGGTGAAGTCCTGCAGGACGACACGGCCTGGCATGAACGGGATTTCGACTTCCTTCGGCTTGGCAGCGTTCCATGCGGCCACTTCTGCGACGTGCTCTTCGTTGACGATGAAGCCGTCGACGTTTCGCAGGCAGGCTTCCAGCAGGACACGCATCGAAAACGGCAGCGTGTCGATCCCTCTCATTCCCGCTTCGGCCAGTTTCTGCAGCCGGAAGATGGTGTAGTCACCGCTGCTGGTCTTGAGAGTCGATCGTGAACCGAAGGCGTTGCCAGTCATGGGATTTCGGGGGGCTAGGTGTCAGTGGTCAAAAGATCGCGACTCCGGCCTTCGCGGGGAAGCACCGGACCGAGCGAGCATGACTCGGGGCGAATGTGCATTGTTGCCTGCCGGAGTCATGATGGCAAACCCGGCAGCCTCCCGCGCGGGGTAATCCTTTTTTTGAAACCGCGCGGTGCGGGATGTGACAGCTGGTCAGTGGTTCCTTGACTCCTTGGGGCTGGCAAAAGGCGAGCTGGGGGAGGAATCAGGAAGGGGTGGCTGGAGTTGCAGCGAAGTGGAGCCTCCAGCCTGGAGACGTGACGCGGAGCGTATCGGTTGGGGGCTCCCGTTGGTCGACCCCAGCCACCTGAGACAGGACCGCCCTAACCCGTCATCACTGTTGAGGTTTGGGTTGCCGCAAGTTGGGCAGGAACACCGTCAACAAGCCGATGAGCGGCAGGAACGCACAGACCTGGTAGACGTAACCGAGGCTGGTTCGATCAGCGAGCCAGCCGAGGACAGCCGCCCCCACTCCGCCCATTCCAAACGCGAATCCAAAGAACAATCCCGCGACCATTCCCACCCGACTCGGCAGCAGTTCCTGGGCATACACCATGATGGCCGAGAATGCCGAGGCGAGGATCAGCCCAATCGGGATTGTCAGCAGCGTGGTCCAGAACAGATTGGCATGGGGCAGAATCAGCGTGAACGGCAGCACACCCAGGATCGAAACCCAGATTACCGCCTTGAAGCCGATCCGGTCCCCCACCGGGCCGCCGAGGAACGTGCCTGTTGCGACCGCCCCCAGGAAGACGAACAGCCGGAACTGCGCATCACCCACGCTCACGCCGAAGGTTTCGATCAGATAGAGCGTGTAGTAGCTCGTCAGACTCGCCATGTAAAAATACTTGGAGAAGATCAGGCAGAGCAGAATTCCTACAGCGATCGCTGCTTGTCGGGCAGAGACCGGAGAGGCTGCCTTTGCGACTGATTTCTTCGCAGTTCGCTGGGTGAGGTGGGCGCGGTACCACAACCCGATACGGAAGAGAATCATCATGCCAGCCACAGCTGCGACCGAAAACCAGGCCAGGCTCTTCTGCCCCCGGGGCGTAATGATGTACGAAGCCAGAAGCGGTCCGATCGCCGATCCGGTATTGCCACCGACTTGAAAGAGGGATTGTGCCAACCCGTGCTGCCCACCGGACGCCAACCTCGCCATCCGAGAAGCTTCGGGATGAAATACCGCTGATCCCACGCCGACGAGCGAAGCGGCAATGAGAATGGCCATGAAGTTGTCGGCAACTGACAAGAACAACAGCCCGATCAGGGAAACACCCATGCCAATGGCG
>CANJZR010000563.1 GCA_947479075.1 Planctomycetaceae bacterium | reverse complement strand
GACCTGTACCAGTGGGATCCCAAGAGCAGCTACATCCAGCAGCCTCCGTTCTTCGTCGACATGCCAGTCGTCCCCGGTCCGATCCACGGCATCAAGGGGGCTCGCTGTCTGGTTTCGGTCGGCGACTCGGTCACCACTGACCACATCAGCCCCGCCGGAAACATCAAGAAGGATTCGCCAGCTGGCTTGTTCCTGCGGGAAAGCGGTATCGCTCCCGAGGACTTCAACAGCTACGGAGCCCGTCGCGGCAACGACCGCGTGATGACCCGCGGCACATTCGCCAACATCCGGCTGAAGAACCTCCTCGTCCCCGGCAGCGAAGGGAACGTGACCAAGTACCTGCCCACCGGCGAGAACATGTCGATCTACGACGCCTCGCTGAAGTACAAGGCGACTCACACGCCGCTCGTGGTTCTGGCTGGCAAGGAGTACGGCACTGGCTCATCGCGTGACTGGGCGGCCAAGGGGACTTACCTGCTCGGCATCCGCTGCGTGATCGCTGAGAGCTTCGAGCGTATCCACCGCTCGAACCTGGTCGGCATGGGCGTCCTGCCACTCCAGTACCGGGAAGGCGAAAGCCGCGAGGCGTTCGACCTCGATGGCACCGAGACCTTCGAGATCGCTCTCGATGACACCCTGAAGCCACGCCAGGCGGTGGAAGTCACCGCCCGCAAGGCCAACGGTGATGAAGTCCACTTCGTCACCACCTGCCGCATCGACACCCCCGTGGAAGTCGAGTACTACCGCAACGGCGGAATCCTGCACAAGGTTCTGCGGGATCTCGTGAAGGAATAAGGCGAGTCAGTTTTGAGATGTCATGGAGGCCTCGTCGAATACCGGCGGGGCCTTTTTCTATTCCACACCAGTCAATAACGTTTCAGCACCCTGAGCCGGTTCGCCTTCCCCCACCCCGAAGGGGTTCCAGCCAATAGCCGGTGGTCAGCGCAGCGCCACCACCGGAAAGCTTCATAGGAAATCTATCCCGGAGGGATAGCAGCCCCACTCAATCCAGATACCGATCTTCAAACTCAATCGCCGCCCGCTGGAGCAACTCGACCAACGCCTCCCGAAACGACCGTCGTTGGTGATGCTCCCGTTGATTACTGATATATCTTCTCACATTTCCGCAGGCCGAGGGACTCATGGTGAAGGCGGCATAACCCTCCTGCCAGAAAAACCGGTCATCTCCAAAAGTGTCATGGACCCAGATCGATGACGAACGTTTGAGTTCGCGCATCACATCGGAAAGGCAATGTGTTGCCTTCAGACCGATCAACAGATGCACGTGATCCTCGATCCCGCCGATCTGAAGTGAAACGCCACCGAGTCCTTTGATTGTGCCACCCAGATATTCGTGAAGGCGTTCGGCCCATTCGGCGGAGATTGTCGGAGCCCGGTCTTTGGTACTGAACACGACGTGGTAGTTGAGGCTCAGGAACGTCGAGGGCATGTATGGGGCTCGCGATTTGAGGCTTTCCTTGAATCCGTATGGAGAAGTGCGTTTCACTGCCCAGGGCAGAGCTACTATCCCTCCGGGATAGGTTACGTACGACGCACCTCTTTCCGGTGGTGGCGCTACGCTGACCACCGGCTATGAGCTGGGATCCCTTCGGGATGGGGAGCAGGTGGACCGACAATCAACTGCAGACTCAACACTTCAACATTCAATAATTGAACAACTCGTCCAAATGCGATCTTATGGCTCTCGTGCTGGGCCTGCCCTTTGCCACTCCTCACTCTTTTGTGGCTGGAATCACCAGCTCCGCTTTTGGGCGAATGCTCAGAACCAAGAAGATGGAAATAATCGCGGCGCTGGCAAAGATGCCGAACGTGACGTTCAATGGGACGCCGCTGTCTTTCAGTTTCCCAAACTGCTTGTCGGCCAAACCACCGAAACTGATACTTACGAAGTTCATGATGCCATACCCGGTTGCACGCAGTTCGGGGCGTACAATCTGCGAAAGAATCGGCATGTTGTTGCAGTCGAAAAAGCCCCAGCCGATTCCAAAGACAACTAGAAATGCCACGGCTATCGCCAGAGTGTTCGCATTCCCTACCCCAAAAATCGCGGCGACAATACATGACATTCCAATCGCACTGACAAACGTTTTACCCCGAATATTCCGACGGACCCAGTAATCAGACAACCAGCCGCCAAGTATCGCACTCAGAATGGCAGCGACCTGCCATGGAATCGTCGCAGCCATTCCGGCAAACCCCTGCTTCAGATCAAACTTGTCCTTCAGGATCGCTGGCATCCAGTCACGTATCACCCACCCGGCCATTGCGGGAAGCGTGAAATAGAGAACGAGCAGGTAGAAGGACTTGTTGGACAAGAGCTCCTTCAGTCTCGACACCGCCGATACCTGCGGGGCATTCACTTGACTCTTTGTTCGGGGGATATCTCGTACAAACATTACCAAGGGAATCGCGTAGAGCATTCCAAAGACACCACAAAAGTCGAGTGCAAACCGCCAACCCAACTGGGGTGAATCAGCCACATATCCGCCAAAGCCTCCGATGATCTGCCCGAGATAAATGGCAATCTGATGCATTCCGATCGCCCGCGACCGAGTGCTGCCTGTGTGGTAGTCGGCGATCAGTGCCAGGGCCGCTGGGAAATAGAATGCCTCGCTGACCCCCATCAACCCACGGTTCCACAGCAGTTCGTCATACGTGGTCACGTGCCCGGCCCACCAAGTAATCGCTGACCAGACAAAGAGGCTGCCGCAGATCGTGTATCGCTTGCCGAAGCGATCGGCAATCAGCCCGGCAAGCGGGCTGAGCCCTGCATACACCCATTTGAACACGCCGAGAACAGTTCCCCAGTTTTCATCGCTACCAATGGAGGGAATGTCGGTCATAACTGAAGATCTCATTGTCGCCAGCATCTGGCGGTCGAGATAATTCAGCAGAGCGACCGGCATCAGCAGAAGCACGATGAGCCAGGCTGTGCGAGATGCGGATGGAGCGTTATCCGATAAGGTCATGGGAGGAGTACTCGAGATGAACGAATGAGGCCGGTCGCAGAAAACGAAGTCTCTCAGCAGAACGCCGAGTTGCAAAGTCAGTGAGAGGATAAAGTCAGGGTCTTACGAGGGAGAACCCTCTCCGCGCCTCCGGCATTCCAGCAGCCAGGCCAGCAATCCCGGCACGACCGGCAGCAGGCTCAACAAGGCGAGCCATTGCACATACATCACACTGCTGTAGAGCATGTAAGCACTGGTCGCCATGAATAGCAATGGTGTAAGCGGGTACAAGGGCGTTCGGAACGGTCGCGGCGTGTTGGGCTCCCGCACACGGAGCACAATCAACGCGGCACCCGAGAGTAAGAAGAAGAGCCAGAACAGGGGAGCTGTGG
>CANJZR010000562.1 GCA_947479075.1 Planctomycetaceae bacterium | reverse complement strand
TGCAGGAAGTCTTTCTCCGGGTCCTTTCGCATTTGAGCTCGTTACGGCAACCCGATCATCTGGCGGGCTGGATCGTACAGATTACCCGGACTCAAATTGCGGATTTCCGACGACGTGCGGGGAAAGCCCGCCAGCGTGAGGGCCCTGTCATCCAGGAGCCAGTCGACAATCGCTCCATGATCGCCAGCGACGAACATCAGCGAGTCCACGCTGCCATCGAACAGCTCAGCGAAAACGAACGTCTGGCTGTCCACATCTTTTACTTGAGTGAAGAGCCAGCTGAAGTCGCGCGGCAATCGCTCGGGTTATCCCCCTCGGGGTTCTACAAGACCATCGTCAAAGCCCGCTCTCGTCTGAGAGCTTTACTCACAAAACAAGAGGTAAAATGATGAACTCTCAACCCACCCTCGACGATCAACCAGATGATTGCCCGGTTCGCGAATACTACCAGCAGCTGCGGAGCGCAGATCCCGCCCAGCGCGAGGCCATTCTTGATCGCTGGCAGTCAGCTCCGTTGCCTCCTGTTGTTGCGACGCCTCGCACTTCCCGAGTGCGAATGGTCGCTGTGGTGGTGGCATTACTCGCACTGGTGGTGGTCTCGGCGCTGTGGGAGTTCAGAACGCCGGGCACGTTGTATGGAGCGGACGATCTGCCAGCGCGTCTCGTGCTGGTCGACAGCTTTCGCATGACGGGCTGGCAGCATGTGCCTAATCCCGGTGGGGTGAATCAGCCATCAACCAAACTCCCGTTCGAGATCGCCGTTCAGCGTCCCGGACGTTATCGCCACACCTTCAATTCCATTTCACAGAACGGTGATCAGCAAACAATCGTGACCGGTTTTCAAATGTGTGATGGTCAGCATCAAGTGATGTTAAATGATACTGCCAGGGAATATGCCCGCTTCCCCGTTGGATCATTGGATGCGGCACTCAAGACCGAGGAACTGGCTCAAGGGTACGCCATGCTCATGGTCCTGGGACCACCGGACACAAATTATGAGCGAGTCGGAAACGAAACGGTCAAAGGGATCAATTGCGATCAGTATGTCGCCAACTTCGAAAAGAACGCCGTGATCCGCTTGTGGATCGATCCACAAACGGGATGGCCGATTCGAATCGTCGCAGAGACTCTCAATGCAGCTGGAAAGTGGACGCCACTCATCGAGATCACCGAGATCGACATCAACAGCGAGCTGCCTGACTCACTCTTCACTCTTTCGCCCCCAGAGGGCTACGTCGATCTGATCTCGAAACTCAAACCCGGCCCGAGTTCTGATCCGGCAAATTCGACAGCTGAGCCTCCATCTCATGAAGTGCCCGAGATCTCGATGCAGTCCACCGGCTCTGGTCATTGCAACGACCAGAGTCTGGAGATCTGGCACAGCTTTCTGCTCAGTCCCGATTCGGCACTCATCGCCTGGAAACGGACGATGCCGAAGGCGACTGACGACGGGACCATCGACTGGTTAAACGGCATTGAGCTGGTCTACCAAAGTGGGAAAGCGTCCCGCCCGCTGAAGCATCAGTGGGGACGTCCGCCTCAGGACAAGCAATGGCTCTGGTCAATCATCAAGACCGCAGACGGCCAACCATTCGATCGGGGTATGATTCAGATGACATTTCGCGGCAAGGGCTGCAATCTGACCAATTCGATCGTTCCGCTGTTGTTCCCGGATGGCACTCTTGATCGGTTGCTTCAAGCAGCCGATAAGTCGCAACCGGTTCCCGCTTCCAGTGAACCTCTGACACTCAAGTCGCTCAGAGCCCTGACGACTCAACTGAAGTAGTACGCATCAGAGATCGCACCGAATGGGAGGGCGAAGCTCCTGCTGAGCCGCTACGGGGAACCGACGCATATCGTCGCTAGTAGATCAGCAGGAGCTTCGGCCTCTCGGACTGAACACCGCACCCGCCACCGGCAGTGAGTCCTCTGTGAAAGCACTGGCCGCACCGGAACATGGCACAAACAGAGCCAGTCTGTATTCGTTCTATCCACCCGCTCGCCCACTTGTCATGATGAACTCATTGTGTCACATCATAAATGCCGCTGAATTGCTGGGCACATAATTTGCCTTACTCAGATTCGCTGACTCAGGACAGTGGGATAGAACCGGTTTCAGTGTGCGGCGTTGTGCAGGCATGTGCGAGTACGACAAATGGGATCGGCAACCTGCCCCCCATCAGCTCAAATCAGCGAGGGAATGATGACGACTTGGATTTTAATCGCCGACCGGGGACGGGCTCGTGTGTTCTCAAAGAAGCAAGATGACGAGAGCTGGACCAAGGTCACCAGCTTTGATTTCCCAGAAGGCAGATTGCGTGAAGGGGAGAAGAACACCGACCGCCCCACCACATTCAGCGTCGGAGACGGCCGCTCCTCGCCGGAACCGCACGCCGATTTCCGGCACACGACAGCTGCGACCTTCAGTAAGGAGTTGGTGGGATACCTGGAGAAGGCCAGACAGGCGAAGTCGTTCGATTACCTGTGGGTCGTTGCTCCGCCGCTGTTTCTAGGGGAGTTCCGGGAACAAGTTCCGAACGGCCTGAGCCCGCTGTTGAAACGGGAATGGCACAAGGATCTGACCAAGCACCCCGACTCGCAGATCCAAGGGGAAATCGAACAGCTTGTCGCCCACGATGACGCCAAGTAGTTCGCTGGGCGCCACTGGCGAGAGCTGTGACTCGCCAGTGCTGTATGCGTCGAACTTTTGAATATTTGAGTCGCAACGCAAATGTAAGCGAATTCACTGGCGGCCCCAAGCGACCGCCAGTGCCACCAAGAACGGTCCACATTCACCTTGATCCGAAAGACCTCGGCTCAGCAGGAGCTTCGCCCTCCCGGCTGGTGAGATTCACGTGCATGGACATCGCGCGCCACCCTCAGAAGACCCAACAGGGTTTCCTCGGTGGCGATAGACTCTTCGATCTGACCAGGAAATCGGCGTTCGATCAGTTCGCGGAGGATCGGGACTGACTGGGTGAGACCGCCGGAGAGGACGACGCGTTGCCAGTCGCAGCTGGGCCAGAGGATGCGGGCGAGGCGGTCGTAGGTCTCGGCCATCGACTCGAAGGCGGCGCGGAACAGGTTGCCGATGGTCAGGTTCTCGGTCGTCATTCCGGTCAGCTGTCCCTCACGTCCCAGAGGACCGTCGAAGAAGCTGAGATTCAAGCGAAGACCTCCCGCTCCATCTGAAGCGTTCGCTGCTGAGTGGGCAATGTATGGCCACGGGGAGGTCGGTTGATTGTTTTGCGATGACGATTGATCGATCGGATGAGACGAGGCAACTGTGGGTGTGGCGCTTACTTCAGCCCTAGGCCTCTGCATCTCCGTCAACAGATCCACCAGCGCATTCAGCGACCGCCC
>CANJZR010000561.1 GCA_947479075.1 Planctomycetaceae bacterium | reverse complement strand
AGGGCATCACAATGCAACCGGGGGGAAACGTGTTAAAGGCGTCGTGATAATTGTGCATCGCCAGTCCCACCTGCTTGAGATTGTTCTTGCATTGGGAACGGCGGGCAGCTTCTCGTGCCTGTTGCACGGCGGGAAGAAGGAGGGCAATCAGAACCGCGATGATCGCAATCACGACCAGCAATTCAATCAACGTAAATCCTCGATTGAGACGCTTCATATACATCTTCTTGACTCCAGAGCAGGAGAGCGGAAATCGGGAAAAACCCGGAAGACACTGAAACAGAGATCATTCAGGTGAAATCGGCTTTGGTCGTTTCTTCTGACGAGTTGGGGCGTCCGCTTCCAACTCGAACTCGAACGAGTTCCGACCACTTTTCACTTCTCGAAACAATTCACTTTTCCCGGAGTAACGAGGCGGGATCTCGGGTTGCCCGGAGGTTCCAATCGGCCAGGAAAATCCCACCGTGTTGGTGCCCACCTTGGAGCCTTTGACTCCGTAGGTGTACTCCAGCTCAAAGTGGCCGTCTTGATCAGTGATGCCCATGGCTGGGCGACCTTGATCGGGCTTGAAGGTCACGATCAGACCTGCGAGTGGCTTCTGGTCCATCGAAACGCGACCAGAAACAAGGCCAATCTTGGGAAGATCACTCTGCCCACAGCCTGAAAACGCAGTGAGAAAGGGAATCGCGCAGCACACAACGAGCTTTGAAAAATGGAAATGCATGTAACGTCGCCTAATCAAATCAACTGGACAGGCCCGAACGGGCAACCTGAAATGACCGACTTCAACGTATCTCGCATGGAGTAAATTCATGCGGCATGACTCACTATTTAATATGAGATCAAGATAAGTGTGTTTTTATGTGTGTCAATCGTGTAAGTACAACTTTGTGTCAAAACAATGCGGATCGGCCAAGGATGTTCGCATCGCTAAGTGAGAGCCTAATCAGCTCCCTTTCACGAGCAGAATGCCGCTGGCCTTCATGACCCTCACCCTGTTTCTCACGTCCCCAGTGGATCAAGGTTGGGGCAAGGTCAATTGGTGAGAACTCGCTGAACCTGCCTCATTCCCCCAGCGGATTCCCCAGCCAGCTTCCTCCAGGCGATTCGCTGAGTACCTATGCCGAGATCGGGGAGTCGTGAGATGAACCGTTCCTTGAAGAACGCATTCACGGTCTTCTGAGAGATGTGTGTGATGCCGATCTGGCGAAGCTCGCTCAGCTCGATGGTCGGTGGTACTCCACAAGCATCCCAGTCCTCTGCGAACTTCCCGATTTCGGACGCAAATGCGTGTGTTGCGAAGACTTTTCAAAATGCAGAGTGATAGTTAGGATGCGGCAAGTTGACCGGTTCGATGAACTCGACAACTTTGTTTGCTGACCGGACATCCGGAGGCGTGGTTCCTCTCAGTTATGGTTCCGGAACTCCACGAGTCACAGTTTACATGTGATCGATGAGAGGGGCGGCGAGCCATATTTCACTCGGTACTGCCGAGTCAGGGGCGATGTACTTATCGTCCCAGAACTGAAAAACTGGCCATGTCTGACAGCCTGCTACAACGTAGTGTGACGACATCCGTCGCCAGAAATCTGGCTCACACGACGAAGACATCACCCAAGATGATGTCCATCACCCCGAGGTGGCTGCTGAGTCTGCTGCCGTGGGTGCAAGTCGTGGGCGGCACATATCGTGTGAATCGTACAAAGGTGGAACTCTCCAAGGCCCAGCGTATCGCTGTCGAGCTGACCGATGGCGGCGCAGCCAAGATCCCGTCGCAGGCACTGCGTAGCGTTCCGTTGTTCTACCACGTTCCCGAAGCTGTGTTGACCCGTATGGTTGACCACCTGACCACGGAGGTGGTCTCGCTCGGCAACAAGTTGATCGTCGAAGGCCAGGACCGCAGCAAGTTCTTTATCATCGCTCAGGGTCAGGTCGAGGTCTTGAGCAGCGGAGTGCATGGCAGCGATCTGCGAATCGCGCTGCTGACGGAAGGTGAGTTCTTTGGTGAGCTCGACCTGGTATCGGATAAACCCTCCGAGATTACAGTGCGGACGACGACTCCCTGCGTGCTGTTGACCCTCTCTCGCAAGGACCTCGATGCCGTTCTGGCCGAGGTGCCGAACCTCGAGGGGGATTTCCGCAAGGCGATCGATGACCATCTGGAACGGGCCTCGATGGTCAACCGCTATGGAGAGCGGAATATCGATTTGTTCTCAGGGTTTGCTGAGAACGTCGAGATCCCTGAGACGTTCGTCGATTACTCCGCCAGTCCGCGAGAGTACTCGTTGCAGGCTGTGCAGACTGCCGTGCGGGTCAATACCCGCGTGTCAGATCTGTACAACGGCCCGTTCGATCAGCTCGAAGAGCAGATGCGGCTGACGATTGAGGGGATCAAGGAACGGCAGGAATGGGAGCTGATCAACAATCAGCGGTTCGGTCTGCTGCATTCGGTCGATCCGGCAATGCGCATCAGCTCTCGATATGGAGCGCCGACGCCAGATGATCTGGATCAACTCCTGTCGCTGGTGTGGAAGAAGCCCGCGTTCTTTCTCGCACATCCCAAGGCGATCGCAGCCTTTGAGCGTGAGTGTTCATGGCGGGGCGTGCCACCACCGACCATCGATCTGTTCGGCTTTCCTGTCCTGACGTGGCGTGGGGTCCCGCTCGTGCCCTGCGACAAACTCGAAGTCACCAGCCGGTTCCAGTCGAACCAGTGGCTGGGGACGACGAACATCCTGCTACTCCGAGTCGGCGAAGCGGACCAGGGCGTGGTGGGGCTGCATCAGGCGGGAATCCCGGGAGAGATCCAGCCGAGTCTGTCCGCGCGTCTGATGGGACTGGACAGCCTGGGCGTCGCGTCTTACCTGCTGACGCTCTATTTCTCGTGTGCTGTGTTGACCGACGATGCGATCGGTGTGCTGGAGAACGTCGAGGTCGGGTATTACCACGACTACAACGTTCGCGTATCGACCGGGTTTGATAACGGCCTGGGCATCTAGTTTGTCTGGTCTCTCGCCGCGTGATCGCACCTTGAAGCGATCAGCCACCTGAATTCATCATCCGACTCCCTGGACGAGGTTCCAAAGGATCTACCGTGAGTGACAACCTTCTACAGCGCAGTGTGACGACTTCGACCGCCCGGAATCTGGCGAACACCACGAAGACATCACCGAAGATGATGTCGATCACCCCGCGCTGGCTGTTGAGCCTGATGCCTTGGGTGCAGGTCGATGGAGGGACATACCGGGTCAATCGGACCAAGGTGGAACTCTCTAAGGCCGAGCGGATTCCGATCGATGTGCGCGACGGAGGTTATTCGTTTGCTCCTGAAGCAGTGCGGAGTGTCCCACTGTTCTCGAAGCT
>CANJZR010000560.1 GCA_947479075.1 Planctomycetaceae bacterium | reverse complement strand
GCCGTCGAATCAGTCGCTGGGCGAGTACTCCTTCCACCGTACTGGCGACCAGGTACGGTTCGACGCCCATGTCGACCAGACGTGTGAAGGCGCCCGGGGCATCGTTGGTGTGGAGTGTGCTGAATACGAGGTGGCCAGTGAGCGAGGCCTGGATCGCGCTGGTCGCTGTTTCGCCGTCGCGGATTTCGCCAATCAGCACGACATCGGGGTCATGACGCAGAATGGAACGCAGACCCGCTGCGAAGGTCAGTCCGATCTTGGAATGGACCTGGATCTGACTGATCCCCGCGATGTTGTATTCGACGGGGTCCTCGACCGTGATGATCTTGATTTCGGGAGTGGCGATCTCGGCCAGAGCGCTATAGAGCGTGGTAGTTTTTCCGCTACCCGTGGGGCCGGTGACCAGCACGATTCCGTGCGGAAGTTCAATCAGCTTCTGGAAGGCGTGGTAGATGTCGTCGGGCATGCCGACGCCCTGCAGGTTGAAAACCATCCGCTGCTTGTCGAGCAGACGCAGCACGATGCCCTCGCCATGCAGCATCGGGATGATCGACATACGCACGTCGACTTCGCGCCCCTGGATGCGGATGTTGATGCGGCCGTCCTGTGGTAATCGCTTTTCAGCAATGTTCAGGCGAGCCATGATCTTCAGTCGCGTCACAATGGCGTTCGCAAACTGATGAATCTCAGTCGGCAGCGGCTGGATCCGCAGAATCCCGTCGACGCGAAACCGGACCGACAGCCCCTTCTCCAGCGGCTCGACATGGATATCGCTGGCTCGCTGTTCGAGGGCTTCCACCAACAGCTCGTTCACCAGCTTGATCACCGATGGAGCCTGCGCGGATTGAGCGAGTTCGCTCAGTTCATCCGGGATCTCGTCGAGGAGTTCGACCCCCTCTTCCTGACGCTGTGCCACCAGTTGATTGATTGTGTCGCCGCCGACTCCCAGCGACTTCTTGATCAGTTCCATGATCTCGTCGCGACAGGCGAGTACCGGCTCAATGCGGCAGGCCCCCAGCGAGGAGAGTTCGTCCAGCGATTCCAGATTGAACGGATCGCTGACCGCGACGGTCATGCGTCCGTTATGCCCCTCAATGGGCAGGACTTCATGCTTAAAAATCGCTGTGGTCGGAAAGCGGGCCAGCAGGGCGGGGTCGGGTTGGAACTCCTTCAGCGGCATGAACCGCATGCCGAGTTCATCGCCCAGTGCCTGCAGTGCCTGATCCTCGCGGACAACGCCCATCTCGATCAGTGAGCGGTCGATTCGCACCCCGGGGCGCAGTGACTTCGCCGCTTGAATCTGTTCTGGCGTGGCCAGCTGGCGTCGAACGAAGACCTGGGTGAGATCCATGAGCAGGGTGCGTCGCGGTGGGAATCAGTGGAGAAGCGTTCAGAAAACCAAATCTCTGGCGGCAACGAATTAATCGTCAACTCAAATTGTACGCCGGGCGGGGACCGTGTGCTGGCAGAATCTGAAACTGCGGCAAGGGATCAGTTCCCCCGCATGCCCCGTCCGCGGTTTCCACCGCCAAACTGACCACGGCCGCCACCGCCTTGATTGCCACCTCCGAACGGACTGCCTCCGCCGAATCCGCCTTGGCCTCCGCCCCCCTGCATCATCCGCTGACGGAACATCTCCCGCATCTGCTGATCCTGATTCGGGATCTGAGGCGACGGAGATGAGTTGCCACCCGAGGATGTCGTTCCGGGTGAAGTCCCATTTCCAGAGCTGGAACTGGTCGAAGTCCGCGGCCCGCTGCTGCTGACTTTGACCTTGGGCATCAACTGGCCCAGAGCGGATGTCACCACGGATGAGTTGGTGTTCTGCAGCGACAGGACACGCACCGTCCGTTTGGCCTCCTGAGCCGCTTCGTCGAGGTTCAAAGCCAACGCCTCGATCTCTTTGAAGAGGTTCTCATCTCCCCACACGATGACCTGGTTTGTGCGCTTATCAATCCCGAGTGCCAGCTGGGCTTTGGGTTTCTGATTCGGGTCATTTCGCCCGCGTCCTCCACCCATCAACATCGCCAGCGCGTTGGCCTGCTGGTTGTTGTTCCCGTCTTCCAGATAGCCTTTGTAGACATCCTTTAACACATCGTAGACCTCTTGAGCGTCTGCATATTCCAGTTGGACGATATGCGAACTCTTGTTGCGGAGATTGTCGGGCAGTTCGTTGGAGTCGAGGACTTTGAGCATCTCTTCGACTTCACGCACCTTGGATTTGGGCCCCGCGACGAAGAGGGCATTGAGCCGGAGTTCGGGAATGATCTGCAGGGTCTGCGGACTGGCGGCCATATTGCCCAGCCCCGTCATGCCCATCAAGCTGCTGCCGAAGGAGGAGACGCCTCCGCTCAACGCTCCGAATCCGCCCGAGGAGCTGGTCGACTTGCTGACCGTGCTTTCCGGGATCAGCTGTTGCAGCATCGTGGCCACTTCCGTGGCATCTGCTGACTGCAACGTGAAGACGGTCCATTGCAGACGAGGCGGGAGTACTTCCATCGTCTTGGCCAGCAATTCTTCCAACTGGTCAAGGGCCGCAGGGTCTTTCGAAGTCAGCAACAGCTCGTCACCCAATACCGTGATGATGACCGGTGACTTCTCTGCGGGCGTGGCGGTTAACCCCTCGGCAGAGGGCGATGCCTCGTGCACCCCCTTGTCGTCCGCTGCATCCATTTCCTTGGCTGCATCAGAGGGCTGTACCGCCTCACTGTCCCGCAACAGCTGCTCCAGCTGGGAGTCCTCCGAGGATTCGTTCGCCGACTGAACCGACGGGGAATCGGTGGCCGGGGGGCCAGCTTCTTCGTCTTCCTCGTCAGAGAATTCGTCAGCAACTAAGCCAGTGGTCTGAACTCGCAGCGAACGGCGACGAACAGCAGCTGAGCTTCCCTTGCGGTCGATACTTGCTGCGGGTTGATGGACGGGGGCTGCTTTGGGGGTGTCACGGGCTTCGCGTTCCGGGCGTTTGATGCTCTTGATTGATCCGCTGTTGTCATCGCCCTGGCTGCGCTGGTCGGGCGTCACGATGCGAATGGGGTTGGGAGAGGCTGTCCCCCACATACGCTCGATGAGTGGAAGCAGTTCTTCCGGGTCGCGCCCACTGATGGGGTAGCGGCGGAATGTTCCGGCATCACTGCCCTTCTTGCGACCACTTCCATCTTCACCCAGCTCAGCAAGTAGCGTCTTCACCTGGGCCAGCTGGTCGGCCGATCCCCGGACCATCACCTGCCGACCGAGGAGATCGGCTTGAATCGTGGGACCTGCCCCACCATCCCGAATGAACATCGACTGCAGCGTCGACACCGCCACGCTGACATCCATTTTGCTCAGGGGGATGACAGCGACCTGCTCCGCACCACCGCCACCAT
>CANJZR010000559.1 GCA_947479075.1 Planctomycetaceae bacterium | reverse complement strand
TCAACACCGAGAAGAACAACAACCAGCGACCGCGACTTACCAGTCGCCGATGCTGCCGTCCTTGTAGTAGACGCGTTGGGGCAGTTCCTGCTGGAAGGGATGCTTACGCACCTCGTCTTCGTTGATGGTGATACCGAGTCCGGGTTTCTTGTTCGGCCGGACAATGCGGCCTTCTTTCTCGGTGACAAAGCCTTCCTGCACCACATCCTCACGCCAGGGCACGTCGCCGTGGACTGTTTCGCAGATGATGTAGCTCGGCTGAGAAAACCCGAACTCCAGCGAAGCGGCGGTGCTGACTGGGCCCTGAGGATTGTGAGGCGCCAATGAAATGCGGTAGGCCTCGGCCAAAGCAGCCACGCGACGTGCCTCAGTGAATCCACCGCAGTGCGTGATGTCGAGCTGACAGACACTGAGAGCCCGTGCGGCAAACAGATCGCGGAACCCTGCCAGGTGAGTGACGCGTTCGCCTGTCGCAATCGGAGTCGACACCGCAGCCTGGATCGCTGCCAGTCCATCAACGCTCTCGGGCCAGCACGGCTCTTCAAAGAAGTACAGGCCGTAGGGTTCGAGGGCCTTGGCAAATTGCAGGCCCATCGCCGGGGAAGGTCGGGCGTGACAGTCGACCATGATATCGATCGAATCACCGACCGCTTCCCGCATCGCCTCAACAGCGGCGACAGCTGTCTTGATCGGCTTGAGACCTTCGAGCGGCATCGTGGGGGGCACCGCCATCGACTTGAAGGCGGTGAATCCATCGGCGACAGCCTTGCGGGCCAGATCGCCGAAACGCTTTGCGTCGTCAGCTGCGGTCTCGTAAAAGTCCTCCATCTTTCCGCCACCGAGATGGCTGTAGGTTCGGACGTAGTCACGAACTGGTCCACCCCAGAGCATTGAACAGGGCATATTCGTGATCTTGCCCATGATGTCCCACAGAGCGAGATCGATCCCGGCAATCGCAGTGGCGCGAGTGATCCCATGGCCATGCCAGAAGTGCTGGCGATACATCATCTGCCACAGGTACTCCACCCGGCGGGGATCTTCTCCAATCAGCAATTGGGACAGATCTTCAATCGCGGAAACGACGCTGCGAGTATGCCATTCGAGGGTCGCCTCCCCCCACCCGAACAACCCCGGCTGGTCGGTGAGCACCTTGACGAAAATCCAGTTTCTCATCCGTGCGTGGCAAACCAGTGTCTCAATGCCGGTGATCTTCATGCAGTCCTCAAATCAATGTGGCGATAGTTGCAGGGTGGATGCCGAGCGTTTGAGCCAATCCACCACGGCAGAGCGAAAGATAGTCGTTCTCCCTCGTGAAATCAAAAAGGAGGTCGCATCTGAAGCCGATGCGCCTCCTGATTCCCGATTTCGGGTTGAGTGAGGAAATCACGTTCACGTCGCCATCATTTTGCCGTTCGATGTTTCTCAATCCATCGACTCAGCAGATCAGCTGCTGACGACTCATCTCCTGCGACACGATCGATTAAATGGAGATCCTGAGCTTTGACAAGACGGCGCATCAGATCATCCCGTGGCGATGATTCGGCTGGGGAAGCCACCGCGGGATGAAGAACGATGCAGTCCCATTCGGTCTGACCGAAGCTGAGCGACCAGTTCATCACCCAGGAGTAGGACTTTACGAACTGATCGTCGGACTCGGCACTGGCAGAGCGCGGCACAGCCAGCACGACGAGGTTCGGCCTCTTCGCCCGAACGGTCTGATTCGCGATCGTTTCGAGTTCCGGAAGCGTCTTCCCCTCGACGGGCCAGGGTGTGACTTCGACTTTGATCCCGGGATAGTTTTGCTCCAATGCCGGGCCGATCAGGGTGTCATACGGCGGCATCGCAAGGACCTTGACCGGCTGTGCCGCTTTCCAGAGAGCCTCTGTTTTGGCGAGTGGATTCGGAAGCGGCGGTGCATCTGCGAGCGACACCGAATGACCGGTCAGCGTTCGGCACAACTCCTCGGCCATCAGCTTATGGCCATCCATATTGGGGTGAATCTCGTCACTGAGAGTCAGCCGCCACGCCCAGGGATCTTTGACCGAATAGGCTTCGCCAGCTGCGAACTGATCACAGACGGGCACGCCGAGTTCGCGGCCGGTCTGGCGAATGATGTCGCAATACTCCCTGAGCTTTTCGATCGGGCGAGGCATGGTGGTGATCACCATGTTGGGAGTACAAAGAACCACCTGGCTTCCAGCTTCACGACAGCGGGCCACCAGTGTTTCGAGGTTCTTGCGAAACTGGTCCACGGGGACGCGCACCATGTCGTTCAGTCCGAAGCTGATCGTGACGACCGTCGGATGATGCCGCAGCACGTCCTGATCCAGACGGGCGAGGCCATCGGCCGTGGTGTTCCCACTGATCCCGGCGTTAACCACCTTCACCTTTGAGTCCGGGAGTGCGGTCGCGATGGCGAGTTCCAACATCTCGGGATAGGCCCGCTGGCCCCCCGTGTGGTAGTAGACGCCAGTCACGCTGTCGCCGAGACAGACCACCGTCTCGGGGCGATCGGTCCGAATGAGGCTCACCGTGGCTACAGCCTCTTTGGCCTCGTCGGCGAGACCCGGTGCAGATGTGGTCCAAAGGGCCAGTACAGCCACCATCAGAACGCCGAACCGACCGACTCGCCGAGTCCACAAAAGACAGTCCACAATCGCCTCCATTCATCCCATTGGACAGAGCGCAGGAGAGCCGCAATCAGGGCTCCGTTGTCTCAGGTCTGTAGCCCCATCTCCTGGTGCTGCTGCTTGGCCGCTGACGAATAGCGGGCAAAGGCCTCTTCATCGCGGCGGCAGGAGACGCCTTTGAACACCATCGCAAAGGAACGACGGTGTCGGTCCGACGAGATATTCGCATCGGCCCGATGAATGGTATCACCATGATGGGCGACCACATCTCCCGGTTGAAGGGGTACGGCGACCTCGCGAGTAAAGTCCTCGGAGGTGTAGTCGGAGATCCCCTGCGAAAAGCCGAGGATCTTCGACTTCGAGTGCGCCCGGATTCCTCGCAGGTGCGAGCCCTTCACGTACCGTAGACATCCGTTCTCGGCGTCGACGGGATCGAGGGCCATCCAGATCGTGAGTACATTCGCCGGACGCAGGCAGAAGTAATAGTTGTCCTGGTGCGGCGGAGTGACGTGGTTCGTGCCGGGTGGCTTGTTGAACCACTCCCCTTCCGAGGCTTCGGCGGGTTCGCCGATGAGTGCCTCGGCCAGAGCCTTCCAGCGGGCGTGACGGGCGTAGGCCTTGAAGTACGGGTCATACCCCATGTGCTGCATCTGCTTGAGAGTCTCGGGCCGGGATCGATCGTGGTAGAACGCCGCACTGTCCGGCAACGTCGGAACGATCTCGCGGATATATCGATC
>CANJZR010000558.1 GCA_947479075.1 Planctomycetaceae bacterium | reverse complement strand
GTCGGCGTGCATGTGGCTGGGCGCCCGAACTGGAAGTTCATCAAGCTACATACCCATGGTTGCAAGGACGGTAACATCGACATGTTACTGGGGCCCGAGATGCAGGCCTTCCATGCCGAACTCGCCGCTCAGCGCGAAGCACATCCACAGTTGAAGCTCCACTACGTCACCGCCTGGGAAATGGCCCAGCTCGTGCGTCAGGCGGAAACGAGTGCCCTCACACCCCGGCTAGCACAGAGCACACGCTTTCAATTGCAACTGGCAAAGTCGGGCCCTGAATCCTGCACAGGCACGGGTCTGTAAGAACCACCCGAGACACTCACCTGCGTACAGGCCGCGCCCCTGTCTGGACGGTGACCGCAAGTGCCCAATTCCGCGTGATCGCGTTGCTACATGAAGCCTGGTATTCCGTTTCTGCCGGTTATTCCGGCAACGTCAGGCACGTTGTCGTTTCACCCGTTGCAAAACGTCAACGTTCTCTGTTTCCCCGCTCATACAGTTCCCTCACGGGCCTCAGAGTTGACCTAGAGTTCATGATCGGAAGAGTGCGCGCGTAAGCCCACTTTCGTCCGGTCACTCGAAGGCATCGTGATGGCCTACCTGCTGTTCCTGCTCGCCAACGCCGCTCTCTACATTCGCCCCTCGGAACTCTTTCCGAGCCTGGGCAATGTGCAGTTTTATCTGGCGCTCATTCTGGCGGCCATGGTCTGCTCGATTCGCCAGCTGCATAACCAAGTCTCGATTCGCACGATGATTCAGCAACCGATCAACCTGTGTGTGATCGGGGTGACTGTGGCGACTGCCACGTCTCATCTGTCCGTCGGCTATCTGGGCGGAGCGGCTAAGAGCTTTGAGGCGATGGCCAAAGTCTGTCTGTACTACATGACGCTGGTGGCCGTGGTGAATACACCCCAGCGGCTGCGTGGGTTCCTGCTGAACAGCGTCTGCTGTTCGGTCTTCATGATTTCGTTCAGCATTCTGGACTATCACAAGTTCGTGGAGGACTGGTCGGGGCGGGCCGATTTGTGGGAGATCAAGAACGAAGAACGTGACCTCCCCGATGGTGTCCCCCGTCAGCTCCGGCACGTACCCGAAAACGACACCGAGTCCCCCGATGGCAACACTCCGTGGTACTTCCGTCTCTGTGGTCTCGGGATCTTTCATGACCCGAACGACATGGCCCAGCTGATCGTCATGACGGGCATTCTGTGCCTGTACTTCATGACTGATCCGAAGATGACGGGGATCCGCTATGCGTGGATTCCGGCGCTGGGTGTCTGTTGTTACGGGCTGTTCCTCACTCACTCGCGCGGGGGCCTGCTCGCCGGGGGAGTGGCCATGCTGGCCTGGCTGACCACTCGCTATGGCGGCAAGGTCGCAGCTTCGATCGGAGCCTTGGGAGTCCTGGCTGTTCCCGTTGCCCTGGGACGACAGGGCAACATCGACCTCTCGGGAGGCACGGGCCAACAGCGAATCCAGCTGTGGGCTGACGGGCTGAACCAGTTGAAGACCTCGCGGTTCTTCTTCGGAATCGGGGAAGGCATGTACGCCGATGTCGCGGGGCTGGTCGCTCACAACTCGTACGTGCACGCCTATGTGGAACTCGGATTCATTGGGGGCACCTTCTTCCTCGGGTGTTTCTTCATCCCGGCGTTCTACATGTACCGGCTGGTCCGAACCAAACAGCAGATCGAAGACCCCGAGCTGCGACGCCTGATGCCCTACCTCGCCGGGATGGGAGCGGGCTGGTGCATGTCGATGATGTCGCTGTCGCGCTGTTACATGCCCACGACGTACATGATCTGCGGCACGCTCGCAGTCTTCATGAATCTGGCGGGGTACTACCGACGCCGGCCCGCGCCAGTCCAGCCGCTCAACCCACAGCTGGTCCAGCGACTCGGCTTCTCTAGCCTGGCCCTGCTCGGTGCCTTCTTCGTGTTCGTCCGTGTCTTCGCCCGTTTTGACTAGGCAGTGTCTACCCATCGCCTCTTGCCGCCTCGTCTCCACTGAACAATCCCCCATGACTGACATGTCCCACAACCTGCCCACCATCAGCGTGATCATGCCCGCCTATAACGCGGCCAGATTCATCGCCCGCTCCATCCAGAGCATCCAGCAGCAGACTGTGCGGCCACTGGAGATCCTCGTCATCGACGATGGATCGAAGGACAATACCGCAGAGGTCGCTGAGGCCTGTGGAGACCTTGTCCGCGTCATCCGTCAGGCCAATGGTGGCCCCGCAGCTGCACGTAACACGGGAGCGCGCGAAGCCAGGGGCGAGTGGCTGGCCTTCCTCGACTCCGACGATGCGTGGATCCCCACCAAGCTCGAGCAGCAGATCGCCGCTCTCGACGACTCGACAACGCTCGTCCATTCCTACTGCACCGTCGACTTTACGGGACCTCTGACGCCCGCCAAGCAGTCTTTCGACACTCTGTGGAAAAGAAACACGATCTGCACATCGAGTGTCCTGTTGCGAAAATCGGCCTTCGAGGCCGTGGGTGGGTTCGACACTGACCGCTCCATCATGGCGGTCGAAGACTACAACCTGTGGCTGCGGTTGCTGCATCACGGAGGCCAGTTCTGCACCGTCCGCGAACGGCTGGTCGAATACACACCGGCCCCCAACAACCTGTCGGGTCAATTCAATCTGATGGTCCGCAGTGAGCTGAACAACGTCGAAAAGATCCGCCAGATCTGCCAGGTCGACGATGAACGGGTCTCCATGAAGCAGGCCTCGATCTACACCGAGTGGGGGCTGGCCCTCTTCCACTCGCGCGACCTGGAGAAGGCTCGTGACTGTTACCGCAATGTGTTGAAACGCAAACCGTCCATGGGTGCGTTCATGCGGTGGATGGCCACGTTTCTGCCGCGTCCGATTCTCGACCTCCGTCGCAATCGATTCCAGAGCCAGTCCTGAACCACCAATTCTTCGTCCATCGAAAGCCACCGAGACCCTGAAACAACACGTCATGTCCCTGCGAGCAAACATTCTGGCCAGCTGGATCGCCCATCTCGTGATGATCGCGATTGGGTTCTTCATGCTGCCGTACGTACGCAATACACTGTCGCCCGCAGCGTACGGGGCCTGGATTTTTATCAACATGATCTCGGGCTACGCCGGGCTGCTCTATCTCGGCATGGGAGCCACCACTTGCCGCTACGTTGCCAAACACTTTGCCAAGGCCGAGTGGGACGAACTGAACCGCGTCAGCAGTACGACATTCCTGATCTATACCGGCATGGCCGGTCTGGTGATGCTGTTGGCAGGTGGCTTCTGCCTCGTCGCTCCGATGATTCCGCAGCTGGGTTCACTGACTCTCGGGGAAGTCCGGGCGGTCATCCTGATCAATGGTCTGGCGACCGCGATCG
>CANJZR010000557.1 GCA_947479075.1 Planctomycetaceae bacterium | reverse complement strand
CCCCTCTACGGGCACGAAATGGATGAAACCATTGACCCGCTCACCGCCGGACTGTCCTTCGGGGTGCGACTGAGCAAGTCTGCCGACTTCATCGGGCGATCAGCGCTGGAGCGGATCAAGGCCAGTCCACTCGGGAGGAAGCGAGTGGGCCTGAAGCTGGCTGGCAAACGGATCCCACGCGAGAAGATGCCGATTACGTGTGATGGCCAGCCCGTGGGCTACGTTAGCTCAGGCACGCAGTCGCCGACCCTCGGCCATCCGATCGCCATGGGTTATGTGCCGACAGAACTAGCTACTCCCGGCGCAGAGATTCACATCGAGATTCGCGGAAGCCATGAACCTGCGACAGTCTGCACGCTGCCGTTTTACAAGCGGGCGTAGGGGCGAAAAGACAAAGAGCGGGCGCTGGTGGAACAGCTCCCGCTCTTTTCGTTGGTCAACAGTCAGGGGCCGCGGCTCATGCCGGTCCGCCTGATTGCACGCATGCGAAGCTCAGTTAGTACGCCCGCGGACGGATATTGCCCTGGACTCGCAGGGGCAGGCCCAGAATGCGGAGGAAGCCTTCGGCGTCGGTCTGGTTGTAGTTGCCAGCGGCATCCATCGACGCGATGGCTTCGTCGTACAAGCTGTTGGGCGACGTACGGCTGGAGACGCGGAGGTTCCCCTTGTAGAGGGTCAGCGTCACTTCGCCGGTCACAGGCTTCTGGCATTCCTTGATGAAGGCCATCAGAGCATCCATCTTGGCACAGTACCAGAACCCGTAATAGACCATCTCGGCAATCTCGGGGGCCATGCGGTCCCGAAGGTGGGTCAGATCGCGATCGAGTGTCAGCTGCTCCAGCCCCTGATGAGCGGCGTAGAGCATCGTCATGCCCGGGGCTTCGTAGACGCCGCGGCTCTTCATGCCGACGAAGCGGTTTTCCACAATGTCAATCCGGCCCACTCCATTGCGACCACCGATGACATTTAGCTCGGTGACGAGTTCAATTGCGGTCAGGCGGCGACCATTCACGCTCACCGGGACACCCGACTCGAAGCCGATGGTGACCTTCTCTTCCCGATCGGGAGCTTCCTGCGCTGAGACGGTCATGCCGAAGTCGACGACTGCGATGCCGTCGACCTTGGGGTCTTCCAGCACGCCCGCCTCGTAGCTGATGTGCAGACAGTTCTCGTCGCTGGAATACGGCTTCTTCGAGGTCGCCTTCACGGGGATGTTCTTGGAATCGCAGAACTCGATCATCTCCTGACGACCGGGGAACCGCTTGCGGAATGATTCCATTCGCCACGGGGCGATGATCTTTACGTCGGGATCGAGGGCTTCGGCAGCCAGCTGGAATCGGCACTGGTCGTTGCCCTTGCCGGTGGCTCCGTGCACGAAGGCCACAGCCCCGACCTCACGTGCCCGCTGCAGGCACGCCTTCGCGATCAGCGGACGGGCGATTGAGGTTCCCATCAGGTAGATGTTTTCGTACTTCGCCTGCCACTGCATGACGGGGAAGGCGAAGTCGCGGCACAGCTCCTCGCGGACATCGACGATCTCGGATGAAGCTGCCCCGATATCAAGAGCCTTCTTGAGGATTGCGGGTCGGTCTTCACATGGCTGTCCCAGGTCCACATACAAACAGTGAACCTCGTACCCTTCGTCCATCAACCAGCCGACCAGCACCGAAGTGTCGAGACCACCGCTGTACGCCAACAGGACACGCTGTTTCACGATTCAATTCCTTGACCGACCACGACCATCGTCAGCTGTCCGCAGAGTGGGGGGACCCCAGCCGACCGACAGCGTATTCATCCACATGCACTGGTCACATGACCAGCTCGCTCAGTCGACGATAGCTCAGAATGCGGGTGTCAGCAATCGAGAGGCGTTTTCCCCGGAGCAGCGAGAATCCATGCCCATGGATGGGAAAGAACTCAAGATTCAAACCGTCCAGAATACATCGACTAGTCAGGTCGACGGGGTTACTTCGACCCGGTTCCGTCCATTGTCTTTCGCCCGATAAAGTGCGGTATCAGCGGCGGAGATCAGAGCCCGACACGTCGCAACCGTCTCGGTCCGGGACGCGACTCCGGCACTGAGTGTGACATGGAATTCGCCGCCATCGAACGGGATCGGCGTTCTCATGACCGCTTCCCGGATCACCTCGGCGATTCGCCGGGCTCCTGCTTCACTCACTCCCGGCAGGATGACCGCCAGTTCCTCGCCACCATACCGCGCGACGAGCGGCTGATCGCCATTGCGAGTCGACTGAACCGAACGTTCGGCGATCCTCGCCACGGTTTTTAACGCTGCGTCACCGCCCAGATGTCCGTGCGTGTCGTTGACCGACTTGAAATGATCGAGATCCAGCAGAATCAGCGAAAAGCTGTTCCCGTGCCGATTCGCTCGATCGATGGAACGATCCAGCTCCACATCAAACGTATGTCGATTGGCCAGGTTCGTCAGCCCGTCTCGCTTGGCCTGCTGCTCGACAGCGGCCCGATCAATCGTTCGGGCAATCAGCTCTACCAGGAACTCAGAGCCCCAATTGAGCAATCGGCGCTGGCTGTCGTTGATCGAATCGGTCGAACGTCGCGTCAGGCACAGCTGTCCGATTACCCAGTCTCGATGGCGGAGTGGCAGGACCACGGCCAACGCGAACGGGCCATGCACTCCCAGTCGGTGCAGGTCGGCCAGAGTCCAGATGGCACTGGCCGAACCATTTTCCGAACCGGCAAGCAGCCGATCTTCCGCCTGCTCCCAGCCAACGAGCAGTTCGCGTGATAAGGGACCGCCCCCCCGCAGTTGTTGAACTTCGCACCATTGTTTCTCGTCTTCGCTCAAAACCAGCGTGGCTCGTTCGAAGTCGGTCATCTCGGACAACCGACGCAGATATTCCTGCAGGAGGTGAGACGGGCTGCGGTAATGCTGATCGGCGAGGGCCCGCAGTTCGAGCATTTCTCGGGTGAGGGCCAGCTCGTTTCCCTGTCGATCAGCGGAATCCTGCGAGGCGAGTTCCTCCCCCAGAATCGAGGTCAGGTGTTCCCACCCCGCCAGGCTCGCCGCTTCGCCCGGGTGAATCGCGGGGAGTTCCGAACTGATGAGCAACCCCCATGGATTTTGAGCCGTCCCCAGCCGTAAACAGTACAGGTAGACAATCCGTGATCGCTCCAGGGTGGAGAGTCCGGCCACTCCCCGGCTCCGAGCCAGTTCCGCATAAGAAATGACCTGCGAACCAAGTTTCAGTGTGTCGTTGACCAGCGATTCACTGAGCTGCAGCTTGCGGCTGGTCTGCGGTTCCAGTCCAAGTGATTGTTCCAGCTGAGCCCTGTTCTCGACCAGGCAGAAGATGGCGGCAAAGCCAGTCTGGGAATTGGAAACCAGTGATTT
>CANJZR010000556.1 GCA_947479075.1 Planctomycetaceae bacterium | reverse complement strand
GAGCTGTGCGACAGCGTGACGATCATCGACCGCGGGGTGACCAAGTACAGCGGACCGATGGACGACTTGTTGTATGCCCAGGGAGACCGGCCGGTCTTCCGGTTGCGAGTGGAGGTCGACACGGAGCAGTGGGGAGCCCGGCTTACTTCGCTTCAGGGTGTGGAAGCTGTCGAGCCGGTCGAAGGAAAGCCCGAGTTCCGATTGACGGTGTCCTCTCCCGACATTGATGCCAACTCGATGTTGACGCAGCTGCTCGCCATGGGAGTTCCGATTGCCGGATTCCAGCGTGATCAACGCAAGCTGAACGACGCGTTCATGGATCTGACGGAGCGGGGTGTGCGAACGTGAATAAGACCTTCGCTCTGCTGATTCGATCGCTGCGTACCGAATCACGCGACATCAAGATCCACCTGTTTCGCGCGGGGCTGGTCTCGCTGATTTTATTGATTCTGTACTTCGGTCACGAATACCAGAGGCAGGTCACAGCTCCCGGGATGATCCTGTTCAAGTGGATGACCGTCGCCAACTGGATCTTCATTACCGTGTCAGGGGTGACTCTTTTCGCGGTCTCCATCAGTGAAGAAACGGAGCACGAGACACTCGGACTACTGAGGATGGCCAATATCGGGCCGCTCTCTCTGCTCTTAGGGAAATGGCTGCCGCGGATGTTGATGGCGTTTGTGCTGGTCTCGGTGCAGTTCCCGTTTACGTTGCTGACAGTCACTCTGGGGGGCGTGTCATGGGACCAGATCTGGGCCACTTATCTGATGCTGCTGGCGCATCTCGTTCTGGTCGGAAATGTGGGGTTACTGGCATCGGTTCTGAAACCGACATCCGTCCAGGCATGTACACTGGCACTGGCGATCCTGTTGATTGGGAGGATCCTGCCCTTTCTCGTGCTGGCGATTCTGTATCTGGGTGCCTTCAAGGGCGTGTGGGGGCAGTCTGTGGCTGACTGGTATTACGCGAATGTGGCGTTGCCAATCAACAGTTGTACCTCCAGTGGGCGATTGTTCGGGGAGATCCTGGTGACATCCTTTCGGGGGAGCCCCTGGACAAACCAGGTGACTTCCAATCTGGCTTTAGGGGCTGGGCTGTTCTGTGTGTCGTGGCTGATCTTCGACCGTGTCACGATGCGGCACATTGGGGGGGCGGCCACAGCTTCCCAGTCGTTGATCTCTCGCATCATGACTCGCAAGTCTCGCGTTTCCAGCACCGTCTGGGATTGGGCATTGGGCTGGAAGGATTTTCGGCAGGTGGCCCGTGGCCTCAAGTTCATATACTTGAAGTTCGGGTTGTATGCCCTGTTTTTTGCGGTGGTGGTTTATCTCAACAGGATTTCCGGAGGGAATTTCCGCGAGAGTGTCCGGACTGGGGCCATGACACTCATGGTGGTAATTTGGTTCTTTCTACTGCCGCTGGAGATGTGCCTGCTCGGCGGGCGACTGTTTCGGCTCGAGATCAAAGATCAGACCTGGTCTACGTTGTTGACGCTTCCGCTGTCACTGAGAGAACTGGTGCAATCCAAGCTGGGGGGGGCAGTGCTGGGTTTAATCCCGACCATCACGGTCCTGGGCTTGTCACTGCTGCCGAATGCCGCAGAGATTGCCAGGGAATTGACTCTCGACAGTGAGGGAATGCTGGTGGGGATCGCCTACTTTTTCTCGTGCGTAATCCTGGCTGCGTATTTGTCGACTTACTTTTCAATCGTCTGGAACTGGGCGGTGCCAATGATCTCCGCAGCCAGCGGGATTGCGATGACCTTCTTCGGGAATCTGGTGGTCTGGATCATCATCATGATCATGCTGATGGGAGCTTCCGGAGGAGACAAATATCTGGGGGTCATGCTGATGTTGATGGTGCTCACGGGCAATCTGGTCGTGGCATTCATCACACACTTCGCCATTGGTCAGCAGCTGATCGCCAAGGGAGCCGAGTCTTAGTGCCGAATTGCTACTCCGCCTCATTCAGAAGAGTCAGGAATATCTGTCCTGCGGCTGGGGCGATGCTGGAGGGCGGAGCGGGTGAACAGGCCGCGTTGCACGCCGAGTCCTCGATTAGATCAGCGGATCCCGGATTAATTGAAATAGTCGTTACGATCGATACCACGAACGGGACTGAATCCTCAGGATGCCCCCGTCGATAGCCCGGTGTGGTTTAAGTTTAGAGTGGCCCCCTCCGCGAGGGGGCTCCACTCCTCTCCTGGGCCATGTCGCCATGCGTCGATTCGCATCCCTGCTGCTGGGCCTTTTGGCCGGTCTCCCCGTCGGCCAGGCTGCCGAGACCGTTGATCGTCGCTTCATCGAAATCTCCGTCGGTGAAGAAAAGTATGAGGGTCGCCAGGTGGTCAGTGACTCGCAGGCCTGCTGGCTGATGGAGCGAGATGGACGCCTGCGGAACATCAACCTGACTGACGTCACCGGCTTCAAGAAGCTCGGCAACGTATTTCGTCCGTATACCGCGAATGAATTGAAGACCCGGCTCCTCAAAGAATTCGGCAAAACCTATCAGGTGGAGGCCAGCGGTTACCACGCAGTGGTGGCTCCGGCTGGTAAGGAGAAGGCCTGTGCCAAGATCGTTGACAAGACCTCGGACTCGTTCATTTCGTACTTCGGTCGACGCAACATCAAGCTCGACCGTCTTGAGGCACCGATGGTGACCGTGGTCTTCCCGACGCAAAAAGAGTTTCTCGAATACTGCGATCGGGACGGTGTGAAGAAGGTCAACGGCCTCCGCGGTTACTACAGCCCCTCGACCAATCGCGTGGCCCTCTATCTCGAACAATCCCCGAAACCTGCGAAGGCGTTCTACGGTGACATCACTGTTCCGGAGTCCCCGCTTCATCGTGCAGCGGATGATTCCGCACTCTTACCGTTCTCCCGTCTGACACCTTATGGAGCTCCCCAGGCTGCGACGACCTTCCAGGACACGCTTGCTCACGAGACGACCCACCAGATGGGTTTTAATTGCGGGCTGCATTCCCGGCTGGGTGACGATCCGACCTGGATCATCGAAGGGATGGCGATGCTGTTTGAGGGGGATGCCAATCGTGACGATGCCCGTCAGCAGTCTTCGATCGCTCAGCGGATGAATCGCGAACGTTTCACCTGGTTCCTCGAATACCAGAAGGGCCGCCGACCCAAGAAAGCTCTCGAAGAGTTTCTGACCTCCGAAGCTCTTTTCCAGACCAATACACTCGACGCTTACAGCGAGGCTTGGGCACTGACGTTCTTTCTGGCAGAGACACGGTCTTCGAATCTATCGGCTTACCTGAAAAGGCTGGCGAATCGGACCGACCTCGGCGAGTACTCCGCCATGAAGCGATTGAACGATTTCAAGGCGGTCTTTGGAAAGGACATCAACCACCTGGAAGT
>CANJZR010000555.1 GCA_947479075.1 Planctomycetaceae bacterium | reverse complement strand
TCTATGATCAGATTATTCTTTCCGTCTTTCTCTTTGTGATGACAATCGTGGTCATCTTCATATTTGCTGCCGTCGGGGACGCGATTGCGGCGAGCCTCCGAGAGTTCACCAAAAACTGGTTTGATGAAGAAGGTGAGATGGATCCCGACACAGCTGTGATGGTCGTCATCGGAATTCTGTCACTGATGTGGGGGTTGGGAAATTTCTTCTATTTCACGCTGGCTGAACTCTTTTGGCGCGGTCAGACGCCCGGGAAGAAAGCGAATAAGATTCGTGTTGTAAAACTGGAAGGATTCTCGCTCGACCCGCTCAGCATCCTCGTTCGTAATGTGTTTCGCGTCGCTGACAATATTCCTTTACTGTGGATCGTCCCGGTCCTCTCGTCACGGGGGCAGCGGCTGGGGGATATGGTCGCGGGAACCTGTGTCATCCGCGAAGATGTCGAGGAGTTACCGCAGGTCCGGAGCGACCTGTCCGAGCGCAAAGTGGCCGACTCGACTTATCGGTTCGACCACGCCAGATTGAGTAAGCTGACCTCCAGTGATTATGAAGCGATTGAGCGGATCCTTGATCGATGGGACAGCTTGAAAAGCGAGCAGCAACTCACTCTGCTCGACAAACTGGTCCCTCCACTGTGCCGGAAAATGAAAATGGATGAACCGGCTGAGAGCCAGCGAATTGCATTTCTCGAGGATTTGCTCGCATCAGAATATCGGAGACAGGATCGTAATTTGCGTTGATCCAGCGGCGTGCTGGGGGCGTTACACAGATGGAGGGAAGTGTCATTGGCTGGGTTGACAACTCCCTGATCGATGAGCGACAAACCGGAACACTCTTCGAGTTGTAACAGACTGGTACCTGACCAATCTGTGAGGCATTCGCCCAAGTTCGCCAAACGAGGATTTTCAGAGAGGGTCGCTACATGAAGTACGAAATAAAGGCTCTGTCACTTGGAGAGATTTTGGACCAGGGAATTAAACTGGTCCGCGATAAGTTTGGTTTGCTGATGGGGATTATGGCTCTGACTGTTGTCCCGTTTCAAATCGGGGTAGCCCTGTTTTCGACCCAGCTTCAGCCGGTTCCGGGGCAGCCGCCTCAACTTCCGCCGCTTGGAATGTTATTAACTCAGCAGGCCTTGGTCTATGGTTTCCTGCTGGTGATTCTCCCACTGGCGAACGCGGCCGTCGTTTATACCGCCGCTCGGACCTATCTGGGGCAGGAGACTGCCCTGGGAGATAGCTTTCGCCACGCGCTGCGCAGGCTCCCGGCACTGATTGGGACATCCATTCTGATGGGACTGGCCATCATGGGGGGATTTATTCTGTTCATTATTCCGGGGATTCTATGTGCTCTCTGGTTTATGCTCGCCCAACAGGTTGCCGTGCTCGAACCGTTAAGTGGAGGCCCTGCTCTTTCCCGCAGTAAAGCACTCATGAAAGGGAATATGGGCACCGCCATGGTTCTGGGGATCGTCATCGGGGTGATTAACATTGGACTTGGAATGGTGAGTAATCTCTTGCCTCAGCCGTTTAATGCCATCTCCGCGGGTGTCATGGCTGGAGTGACTACTTTGATTTCGACGTGCACTTTTGTGGTGTTTTACTTCTCATGCCGATGCAAACTCGACAACTTCGACCTGGAAGTGCTGGCAAATGAGGTCGATGGCGGCGAGAGTGATGACACTGCTGAGCTGACAGAAGAATAGTCATCAGGTTTGCCCCACACTCGACCGCTTGAACTTCTGCCGGCTCAGCATGCAGATGACACTCCCTTCATCATAGCTCGTGGATGATCAGTCCTGATGAGTTCTCCCCCCTCACCCGAAGCTTTGCGCGATGCTGCAACTCGAATTGTGAGTGGCTCTGACTATCAACTCGACAAGAGTCGATCGGAAAGCGACTGGACGCTGGAACTGCTGATTGAGATCGTCAATTGGATTCTGACTCCGATTCAGTGGCTACTGGAATTGACGGAGGGGCTGCCCGATGTACTCAGATGGTTGATCATCGTGGGTCTGCTGGTTCTGGTCGTCGTTCTGGTCTGGCACATGATCCGCACGTTTCTGGTGGCTATGCGAGGTCCGACCCGGGCCTCACATGCCGGTTACACCGAACGACAGCGTGGATTCAGTGCCGAAGAATTGGAACGTTTTGCCAATGAAGCAGGACAATTGGGAAATCATATCGAGGCCATTCGTTTTCTTTTTCGAGCCAGTGTCACGCGTCTGGAAGACTCCTCGAAGCAGAAACATCGCCCGGGAGCGACCAATCGTGAACTGTTGAAACGGTTCAGCCAGTGGCCCGAGGTCGCCACGTCGATCCGTTACTTTGTCGATGTGATCGATCGGAAATGGTACGGCGATGAATTTTGCTCCGAGTTCGACTACGAGAGGTCACAGACCGAGTATCAATCAGTCTGCGGGTTTTTGAGGGAGCGCGGTCATGCTCTCGGTGCGTAATGCCATTCTGGCCGCGCTGGTCCTGTTGCTGATTGTGTTCATCGGCGGTGCGGTGAATCTCACTGGCGAACCCGACTCCGGTGGAGCTGCCGCAGATTCGTACGGAACTCATCGTGATGGTTATCGTGCAACGGTGGAACTGCTGGCCGAGTTTGGCGTACCCGTAGAGCGACGAATTGCCCCGCCGGATGTCAGCCTGCCGGTGAACAGCACCCTCGTCATCTGGGGACCTCACGAAGACTTGGTGGAGAATGAGCCCGTCTATTTGGAGCGGTTGCTGCCCTGGATTGAGCAGGGAGGCCGATTGATTGTTGCTCCACCGCCACGTGTTCGGGAGGACTTACTTCGGGTCAATCGCTCGATGCGAAAACGAAAACCGCGAGAAGCAGTTCGCTCGTTGTGGTCAGTTCTCGGTTTGAAAGATGTGCAGATCACCGAAGGGCCGGAACTGTTTGACCCGGATAACGAGTATGGCCAGGAACCAGGTCAGAAACGCGGTTCCAACGTGCGCTGGGAAGAAGTCTGGCGTGATGTTTACGGTACGAGAACCGTGCCGACATCGATCGTCAGTGTGGTGGCGACCGAGGACTGGAAGAGCATGGGGGATCGCGTGAAGCATCTCCGCGTCCCTTCCAGCGGTTCGGGCCAGCTCTCTATTCCGGCTCAGACAAAAACCTCCTCGCAGCTGATCTGTCAGCATACGAACGGATCGTCCTGGACACTGGCAGCCAGGTTTCCCCGTGGTGAAGGAGAGATCATCGCGATTGCCGAACCGACGGTATTGGGAAACAGCCAGATCGCGGAGGTTGATAATGCTGTGCTGACGTACGATCTACTGTGCAGTGGCGACCGACCTGTCATTTTCGACGAGTTCTATCACGGGCTGAGCGTTCGCGGGAACCCGCTGTGGCTGTTGAC
>CANJZR010000554.1 GCA_947479075.1 Planctomycetaceae bacterium | reverse complement strand
TGTCGCCCCATGCAACCCACCCACCAACACAGCTGCGACACGACTGAACCACACCAGGCTGCACAGGAGAATTTGAGAACGCTTGGACATGGAAACCTCGATTCAGCCACAAAGGATGTGACGGGTGATATGGAGGCTGGATTATGGCTTGCCCTCACTCGCGCAGACAACGCCCAGCGGTGACACAGTCTCATCACCCGCAGCATTGGTGAGACCAGCACGCCTCCACGCTCGCAATTCTCGACTGTTGACAAACCTCCATACCCCAACAACACTCTAATTATCGTCAGAATGTCGCGGCTGACGTCCCACCTCTACCCAAGTGACCGGAAGTCGTCTCCCATGAAAATCCACTCTCGCCACCGCCGAGGATTCACCCTGATTGAACTGCTCGTCGTGATTGCCATCATTGCCGTCCTCATCGCTTTGCTGCTGCCAGCCGTTCAGCAGGCACGCGAAGCAGCTCGCCGGTCGCAGTGCAAAAACAACCTGAAGCAAATCGGCCTGGCACTCCACAATTACGAAAGCTCGACGACCGTATTCCCGCCCAGCAGCATCAGTACATTCGGCCAGGGTGTCTGGGGGTATCCGGGTACCGGTCCCAGCGACCCCGCGATCCGACTCCACAGCTTTGCCAGCCTGATACTGCCGTATGCCGATGGGGCGAATCTCTACAACACGATCGATTACAACGTCTCGTCACTGGCCCCCGCCAACCGGACAGCGGCAGCCGCAACCATCTCATTCTACCGTTGCCCGAGCTACTCCGGGCTGCAGTACAGCGATGACCCGTACTACAAGACCACTGTGGGGTACGACAAGTTTGCCATCCGAAACTATGTCGCTCTGGGTGGCAAGACGGTCGTCAGCCTCTCTGGAGCCATTCCCGCTGAGGGGGTGCTGTATCCGGGTTCGAGAACCGGATTTCGGGACATCACCGACGGAAGCTCGAACACCATCATGATTGCAGAGACACGAGAAGAGAAAGCCGCCGTCTGGATCGATGGCACTTCGGCGGCCGTGGCAGCCCGTTACATGACGCTGGTCCCCCCCACTTACGCGGGAAACAGCTCTTCAATCAATTACCAGCCTTATTTTCAGGGCGGTGTCTTTCCCAACTCGATCGGCCAGAAATGGGGACCATCGAGCCAACATGTGGGGGGAGCCCATCATTTGCTGTGTGATGGCTCAGTGCGATTCATCTCAGAGAATATCGACGTCGTGTTGTATGACGGCTTGACCTCCAGGAACGGCAGTGAAGTTGTCGGAGAGTTTTAAGTTCATCGTCGGCAGGGAAGAAGACCAGTCTCGACCGGCAGAGAATCGTTCCCAACTCCGAAATCCCCCCCGAAATCGTGTAGCAGTGTTTTCGGCAGATTGATAATCTTCCGCACAAGGGGTTGTGTCCGGAGAAGCTGGTTTCTCCGGAACCACCCCGATCACCTGGCATTCTTCTTCCCATGACCGGCTACACAGTTCACACAGGTTCCAGCAAAAAGTTCGCCCAGGGCTGGGATCAGATCTTCAAGGGAACGGCGTCGACCAAGTCGGCAAAGCCAGCCTCGAAGAAAGCGGCCAAGAAGAAGTCTGCACCTGTCTCTCGCAAGACCAAGTAACCGGTTGCGCCACGACGGTCGCAATCGAACGCCATTGCAAGGAAGCTTCCATGACACCTCCCACGCCATTCGACAACTTCTCCTCCGATTCCGAAGAATACGAGGAAATCTCGAGCACCGAAGTTGATCGCGTCATCCAGGCTCTCGAGACGCTCATTCAGAACGTCAGCAGCGAGAACATTCGAGCCTATCTGGACGAGGCTGCGGACAACATTTATTCGCTGATTTACGATTCAGAAGGCCAGCCGTGCGACGGCAACGAGCCGTTAGAAGATGATGCCCGAGGCGAGGCAGCCTGATCTTCATTCGCTGGCGTGGGGCACGAAATCGTGCCCCGCGTTCTTGATAGTTCGATTTCGGAATGGATTCTGTGATGCGAATTCAGACGTTCCTGGCGGGGCTCGCTCTCTGCTGCTTGCTCAACGGCTGCAACAAGCAGGATACCGGAGACCAGACAGCAGCGATGGATGCCCCGGACTGGTTGTCCGAAGAGGAAGACAGCAGTTCCTCCGCGTCAGAGTCGCAGGATTTATCAGGCGGTGATGACCGAGAAACCCGTCCACGTTCGCCGTCCCAGACTCAGCGTGATTCGCGGAAAGTCCGGGAGCCACGCGGGGAACTCAAACTTTCACTCCAGCCCGGCGTGCAGTTCCCGCTGAAAAAGAACATTCGAACCACCCTCGTCCAGACCTCCAGTGACGGGACTGAGCAGCGGATCCAGACCGACCTGGGCTTGTTGATGGCTATCCAGGTGGAGGACGTGAAAGAGGGCCGCACTCTCATGAGGGTGCGTTACAACCGCGTCGACTTTGAACAATCAATGGACGGCCAAAAGATCGTTTACCATTCGCAAACCCCACCGGCCAAGATTCCGCTGGCGGCGCAAGCCTATCACGACATGGTCAACGACGGGTTCGCATTCTGGATTGGAAAAGACAACCAGATCAGCGAAACCGTGGACTTTCACGAGTTCCTGCAACGCTGCCTGGTCCATGTTCCCGCCGATCAGCAGAAGCAGGTCCTGCTCGGGATGGAAGCTGGCACCGACGAAAACGGAATCTCGGACTTCGTGGATAACACGATCGGTTTGTTGCCAGCTGGCCGGGAAGTCACGCCGGGCCAGGAATGGGTCCGGAATCGCAATATCGGACGCCCGGTTCCCATGGTCGTCCAGAATAAATACACACTGCACGAACTGACAAACACGGAAGCTGTCGTCCGCATTACGGGGGAGATTATTCCGTCCCAGACGATCAACCGGATCCAGCAGGCGTCAGATAAGTCTGATGCCAACGTCACCGTTCTGGGTGGCTCGACGTCCGGAATCTGTACGATCTTTCGAGACACAGGCCTGCCCAAGGATTCGTATACCGAGCGGGTCGTCCACATGACCGTCACGATGGGTGACAACCTGACATTCGATCAGAAGAAGACTGTATTGACCCGCGTCGAGGCTTTCCCGCCGGTTCGACTCGGGGATCAACCAGCTGAGTAGCGTCAGGCTGGCCTGAGTCCTTTTCTGGCCGGGGTATTCCCGAATCGCCAGCGTTGACGATTCTTCCGACTGGTAACTGTGGTTCTTGTGGATTATTGGCCCGAGGGCCTCTTTCGCTGAAGGCAGAACTCACACTAACCGATAGGCCGATGGGTGTGTCGTTTTTCGCGGAGTGATCCTCATGATTCGGGCAGGCTTTAGTGCGGTGGGAATCACCATGGCCCTCTGGGGAGCCAGCCTGTTTTACGTGGAAGCGGTCACACTGA
>CANJZR010000553.1 GCA_947479075.1 Planctomycetaceae bacterium | reverse complement strand
TGACCTACGTTGAGGAGTCGCCGGTCTCGTCGACGCTGTCGCAGCAACTCAAACCGTTCCTGGCACAGATCACCCCCCCGGCATTGACCGAAGACCAACTGACCAGCCAAGCGAAGTCGGCCGCGAAATGGCTTCGCCGAATCGCGGAAGGTCGCACGAATGTGTACGACCTGTCTCCGGCTGAAGAGTCGTTGTACGTGGCGGTGTCGCATCCCGAGATCGGGATGGATGCGATCACGGCGATGGCTGTGATTCCCACGGCCTCAGTGCAGATTCATCTGGCGGAGGCTGCGGTCAACTCGGGCTATGATGCCAATTTGCGCATCGCAGCTGCGAACCTCGTCGCAGCTCATATTCGACGGCACCAGATTCTGCTGTCCGACGATCTGCGCAAGCAATTGGTCGAGACGTGGAATAACGAAACGGAACCAGCAGTTCGTACGGCTCTGGCGAATGCCGTGGGGGTGCAGGGGCCGAATGAGAACGGGTTGCCTGGTCTGCTCAAGAACTCTTCACCCGCGGCTGGCCCGAATCCGTAGTCAGAGCTGATGGCGCCAGTCATCTGGTTCGTGGCGAGAGCGTTTCGATGCCAGAGCGGCGAGGACCAGCCGAGATCTGGTCACGTCATGATCGAGTAGAGCGGCTCGCCTTCGCTGATCTTGTGTGGCCGACCACGCAGGTCGTGCAGCATCATGTCGTGCTGCAGCCCCATCAGGTGGTAAATCGTGGCGGCGATATCGTCGGGTTTGACGGGGAAGTCAATCACGTCGCCTGCATGGCGGTCGGTCACTCCGTATGTCACACCACCCCGGATTCCACCGCCGATCAGCTGGATAGAGTAGGCCCGGGACCAGTGGTCGCGACCGCCGTCTTTGGCGTTGTTGATCTTGGGGGTACGTCCAAACTCACCCATGACAACGATCAGCGTTTCCTCCAGCAGTGACCGTTCTTCGAGGTCCGTGATCAGGGCTGAGAGTGCCTGGTCAAACTCGGGGAGCAGATTGTCGTTGTAGATCCGGAAGTGGTCGAAGTGTGTGTCCCAGATCTGGAATGGGGATAACGCGGTGTTGCTGGGGTTGGAGACCGCATTGGCGGTGACGAAGCGGACACCCGCCTCGATCATCCGGCGGGAGAGCAGCATCACCTGACCCATCTCGAACCGGCCGTAGCGGTCGTGCATCTCCGGGGATTCTTTAGAGAGGTCAAAGGCGTCTCGCGTTTTGGGGGAGGTGATGAGATCCACCGCCCGGTTGAAATGCTTGTCGAGTGTCTGGATCCCCGCCGCGGGATGCTCACCGGAGAATGGCGAGTCCATCGACCCAAGCAGATTCCGTCGCGACTGCAACCGGTCGGGCGAGACCTCGGTCGGGAGTTGGAGGTCGGGCGGGACGGGGAGTTTTCCTTCCCACGCAGGCGATCGAGCCATCATCCGATTGCGGACGAGGGGGAACGGATCCCAGCTTTTCCCCAGCCATCCGCCTCCCGCACTCGGGGTCGGGAACCCCATGTCGAACAGATACGTGGGCGTCAGCACAAAGCTCGGCATCGACGCGGGAGCGGGAAGCACGCGCGAGATCACCGAGCCATAAGTCGGGTGGTTCGTCGGCTTCGGAGAGATGTCCTGGTCGGTCCCGGGCGAGTGACCACTCAGGGCGTACGCAGCTCCCGTATTGTGAGCCAGCAGGTGATGATGCATCGATCGCACAATCGCCATGCGGTCGGTCAAGCGGGCAAGCCGGGGCAACTTCTCACAGATCTGCAGTCCCGGCACAGCTGTCGAGATCGGCTGGTAGGGACCACGAATGCCATCGGGGGCATTCGGCTTCATATCGAAGGTGTCCTGCTGGGCCTGGCCTCCATTGAGGAGCATCAGGATGCAGTGCTTCGCCTTGGCTGATGGGCCCGAGGTGTCGGCGATGGCGTGCTTCAGCAGACCTGGAAGCGACATCCCTCCCAGCGCGAGGCTACCGATTCGTAACAGTTCCCGTCGGGCAATCTTTCCCCGATGAGAAATCGGCTGGCCAAAGACACCGAGCATCACGTCCCCTTCGACCTGACTTGGGGTAATTCGTCACCATCCCAACAACACGGGAAAGTGTACAACGTGTTCCGATACGGCGGCAGGGGAAAGTGGGGAGCAATGTCTTTGAGGGAATCGAAGAGTGTGTCGGAGGGAAGAGTGGAGGGAACACTGATCTTCACTAATGACCACTCATCCGGAGGGATGCAGGACACTGGTGGCCCACCCCTAACTTAAGGGGGGCGTGTATAAGCGTGAGATCTACCATTCCGAATCAGTGTCAATCAGTGGAGATTAGTGTTCCCCATTCTGCCTTTCGACACGTGGCGTGAAGACGCTTTCCGTCAGCAGAAACGCAAGTTCAAACGGTGGTGATTTATCGGGTGAGGAGGCCGGTCTTCAGGAACTCGTGCTGGACCGGGACCGTGACGGTCTGGCTGGTGGTGGCTTTCAAGGTGATCTGACCGGGGGCGAAGTTGATCGTCTCAACTTGTTCAAATCCGGAGGGGATCTGGGCGACGCCCTGGATGTATTTGATGTGCGTGGGGCGGTCGGTATTGAGTGTCACTGCTGTTGGGACTCCCTGTTTCGACAGGACGTTTTCGGCGATCGAAGTCGCCAGGCCGTCGGCGAAATGGCTGGTCACGTCCTCGACGCCCAGACAGTTGTTGCGACCGTTCCAGGGAAACCCGTGTCGCCCGTGGTTCTCGATCCACAGGACCGTGCTGGCCAAGACACGCGGGTCTTTCAATGAGAACCAGACATACCCCTTGTCGGCGTACGTGGCTGCCATCCAGGCGGGCCCTTCTGCGGTTGGATCGTTGATCAGCTGGACCAGATCGGCGAACCCGTACCGAGCGGGAAAGCGGGTGAGGTCGGCGTCGGGGGCGTTCCTGGCCAGGGCAGGGACCTTGGTCATATCAGTCCACTGGGCACCGGGGAGCAGGGCCTGGTACTCCCGACTCTTTGGATCGCTGAAGACGCCGGGGTAAGTCATGCCGAATTTCATCCGGCTGCTGGAGAGTCGCACGCGGACTTCTTCTCCCGGCATCGCGAGTGTGGCGTGATGACCGAGTGGGACCTGGCCCGCAAATCCCTCGATCGTGTGGCGGGAGTAGACGACGTTCTGGCCGTTTACCAGGGACAGCTCCTTGGTGACCTTGCCGGGGCGGACGTGAGTGGCGAACTCCAGTTTCAGGGTGGCGAAGTCACTCGATTGAGAGCTGCTCAGGAGTTTCCACGGTGCCCCGGCCACTTCGCCGTGAGGGGGATGTTTCTCGCCGTTCACCAGTTCCGAGTTCCCGCCAAAGGGCAGGCAGAAGAAATCGCCCCGCAGCGATATCAGTACCGGGGCGGGCATCT
>CANJZR010000552.1 GCA_947479075.1 Planctomycetaceae bacterium | reverse complement strand
TTCATGCAAACCGTGGGCAAATCGCTGGAACTGACTCGCTTTCACCTCTGGGGCGAAGGGGTCCGTGACCATCCAGATTTCGCCCCGACGCGACGATACCGCCAGTTTGCCGTTGGGCAGGAGGCAAATCGCCCCCACTTCCAGATTGACTCCCTGGGGGATCTCAAATTTGGTGATGGGGTAGAAATCGCTTTCGACGGGAGTTCTGTCCTCTCCCCGCACACTTGCCACTCCCAGAACCAGGAGAAAGCAGATTCCGCAGCTCATGATCCGAGACATCAAGAATTTCTCTCTCGTTCCGAGGACGACAGCCCTATGATTCCGTAGTTCAACAGGCTGCACTAACATGTGGTTAGCCAGCGTTCTTGTTTACTGTACGTGGTCAGGAACAGCAAGCGGATTGCGGCAGCAGGCACGGTCGTGTAGCCTTCTCCCCTTGTGTTCCCACAGCCCAAATTGGCTGAGACAGGTCGGATGGATCGAATGACGAAGACGCCGGAGCCGATGGACAACGACAATCGCCGTGATAACCGCAAGGGGGATACCCCGCGCGGTGGTGTGGCCATGATCGTCGTGATGATTGTCATCATGCTGGTCGTGGCAATCGTCTGGAACTCGCTGTCTTCCGCGTGGCATTCTCCTCGGGTCGATTATTCGACATTTCTCACAGAAGTCGAAGCCGGGAATGTCCGTCGCGTCCGTATCGACGGATTGGGGATTCAGGGTGAGTGGGTCAAGATTCCACCTGCCCGTACGCTGGCCGATGGGAAGATACAGGAGTACCGCAAGGAGTTTACGACCTCGATTCCGATGATCGAGAACCGGGAACTGCTGGAAACTCTCCTTAGGGGCAAGGCCGAGGTCGCGACATCGCAGAGCAGCCCCTCCGGCTGGATCGATCTGGTGGGGACGCTGATTATGATCAGCGTTTCGGTCTTTATCCTGCTCTTCATTATGCGCCGCTCACAGGACCCCTTTGGCGGCGGCGGGATGTTCGGCTCTTTTACCCGCAGCCAGGCAAAGCGCTTCGCTCCCAGCGAAATTCGCACGACGTTCGACGATGTCGCCGGGATGGAGAATGCCAAACGCGAGCTGCAGGAGATTGTCGAATTCCTGAAGGATCCGGCGAAGTTTCAACGCCTGGGGGCTCAGATTCCCAAGGGCGTGTTGATGATGGGATCCCCGGGGACCGGCAAGACACTCATGGCCCGGGCCGTGGCTGGCGAGGCCGGGGTGCCGTTCTTCGCGATCAACGGTTCCGAATTCATTCAGATGTTCGTCGGGGTCGGTGCCAGCCGCGTTCGTGACCTCTTCCGGACGGCCAAGGAAAACTCACCCTCGATCATGTTCATCGACGAAATCGACGCCGTCGGACGTGTCCGTGGTGCTGGTTTCGGTGGCGGTCACGATGAACGGGAGCAGACGCTGAATCAGATCCTCAGCGAGATGGACGGATTCGCACCGACGGAATCGGTGATTGTCATCGCAGCCACCAACCGGCCCGATGTGCTCGACCCTGCTCTGCTGCGTCCGGGCCGCTTCGACCGACATGTGACTGTCGAGCGTCCGACCCGGAAGGGCCGCGTGGGCGTTCTCAAAGTTCATAGCCGCAAGGTTCCACTCGCGGATGATGTGAATCTTGAAGAGATCGCCGCTGGCACCATCGGGTTCTCCGGCGCTGATCTGAAGAACCTGGTCAACGAAGCGGCACTGCTGGCTGCCCGCGAGAACAAGACAGTCGTCGACCGTCTCGACTTCGAGGCGGCCAAAGACAAGATCGTCATGGGAGCCAAGCGGGACGAGATCCTCAACGATCATGAAAAGCGGATGACGGCCTACCACGAAGCGGGACATGCTCTGCTCGGCTGGCTGCTGCCTGATGTGGACCCAGTCCATAAGGTGACGATTGTCCCACGCGGCCGGGCACTGGGTGTGACCTACTTCCAGCCGAACGAAGAACGCATGAGCATGGGGGAGAAGCAGATGCACTCCCAGCTGGTCATGTCGATGGGCGGTCGTGTCGCCGAGAAGCTCGTGTTCAACGAGTACACCGCAGGGGCTCAGGGTGACCTGAAGTCGTCGACCTCACTGGCTCGCAAGATGATTGGCCAATGGGGCATGAGCGACAAGATCGGCCCCGTCGCCTTCCGGGATGGAGAAGAGAACCCGTTCCTCGGTAAGGAGCTCCACGAGCAGCGTCAGTACAGCGAACAAACAGCTGCTATCATCGACGCGGAAGTCCAGCGCTTCCTGAGCGAATCGCAGGACGAAGCTCGACGGATGCTGATCGAAAGCCGAGACAAACTCGACATTATCGCCAACGCATTGCTCGAACAGGAACTGGTCGAGTATGACGATCTCGTCAAGCTCATCGGTCCGGATGCACCACGTACGCACGAGCCGGCGAAGAAGGACGAGTAGTGCATGCTCCGCCGATGTCGTTGATCCCTCCAAGATCGGTACATAATCGGCGGAGAAGCCAATTCACCGACTTGTGATCGCTCTTGTTCGCTCCCAGCTGTGATCGTGATGGCGAGGAGATTTCCCAGCGTATCAACCGCTGCGTGAAATTTGCCGCCGTTCTTTTTCCTGGCCCCGTCGTCCCCAGCACGGCCTCCGCTTTCGGGAGTCGACTGCTGTGCGAGCATCGATGATGCCCGCCGAGGGGGACTCGTCACGGTCCGCGAGCACTCGCATGATGATTCGCAAGTCGTGGGTCAGCGTCTTAAAACCGCCCGCCTGCATCCACCGCCGGGCCTGTTGATAGACCGCCGTCCAGGGCGGGAAATCGTTGGGGAGAAAACGCCACTGGCACCCGGTCTTGACCATGTATCGCACCGCGTTGAAGAGTTCTCGCAACGGGTTTTCCCACTGGGGGGCCTCCTCACGCAGCAGGCTCAGATACGGGACTAGAAACTCCCTTCCCCATCTGTCATGTCGCTGGGGTACGACTTCCGTGTCGTGCTCATTCCCCTAACTTCGCAATTAAGAACCGGATAAGTCAATAACAGGCTCTAGCACAATTTAAACGCGACACTTTTGGCCCTGGGGCATTGCCGGGACTCTGGGGACCGTCTACGTAGTTCGTAGCCGCGCATGGTGGTTGATTAGCAGTGCACACATATCCGGTGTTCCGTCATCGAAGAATCGGCGCAACACGAAGGCTCCACTTTAATCCGTCGATTTTGGGTTGACCCGACTCGAGAGCCTCTGATTTTTCGAAACACTATCGCTGGATGGTCAACTGCGAGAGCTGTTAGACATTCAGTATGCTGTAAACGGTTCACAATCCTGGTTGCCTGTTTCGTGGAATGCTGTCACCTGGCCCTATGCTTCTGCCTCGGTTGCAGATGTTCAGTTTCCGGGTAACGAAAGGTTGTTTAAGGCAGCT
>CANJZR010000551.1 GCA_947479075.1 Planctomycetaceae bacterium | reverse complement strand
CTTGGTGAGGACTCGGAGTGAGTGTCAGAGTTCGCAGTTCTTCGAGTTTAACCAGCATGTGAATCTCATGCGTGAGCCGCAACAGGCAGAACATCAGGCCGGCGTATCCATCCAGGAATCCCCGCTTCCAGAAATACAAGTACATGAACCCGATCAGCGGACGGAAAGGGAGTCGCGCAGCGATCCGCTTCATGCAACGGGTGCGGACGATACGATCGCGACTTAGCAAATCACGTAGGGCCACAGGCTGCTGACGCAATTCGAGAATGTGGCCGATCTCTTCGCTGGAGTATCGATTGTGGCGGGCGATCCAGTGGGCGACCCCCTGGCTGAACCCATAGTGGTCGTAGGGTTCCTGGAGATAGTCCAGTCGACCGGTCGTGACTTCCTTCTGTCCATGTCCCATCTTCTCGTAACGCACTTCACCGCGTTTAAGCAGTCGCAATTGCCAGGTCGGAAACCGTGTACAGCGTTTGATCCAGCGTCCGAGAAAGTAGTTTCGGTAGCAGAGGTAGTAGCCAGCCACGTCGGTTTGACTGCTGGCCACCCTCTGGATCGATGCGGCCAGTTCCGGGGTACAACGTTCGTCCGCATCGAGAAACAGGATCCAGTGGTGTCGAGGCTCGGTCTCATCGAGAGCCCAGTTGCGCTGGTCACCAAAGTCTTTGAACGGATGTTGAAAGATGCGGGTGCTTGCGCGGGTTTCCAGAGCAGCCTGCACAGTGGCGTCGGTACTGCCTGAATCAACAATGATCACATCATCGACCCAGTCGAGTGACCGCACGCAATCACGGATGTTGCGCTCCTCGTTATGTGTCAGTATGATGGCTGTGACGGGGGTCATGTGTGGTGTTCACTGTGGACTCGGCATCGAACAGGACGCTGGCTATTCGGTCTGAACGAACTGTGGCTGAGAACCGCCGCTGATGAGCCAGCGGTATAGTTCGAGCGTCTCTTGAGCCACGACATCCCACTGGTATCGTGACTCAATCAGCTGGCGAGCAAGTCCGCCCATTGTCCGCAGCTGATCTGGAGTTTGTCCGAACAGCTGGTCCAGACCTCGTTCACAATCATCGATTGACGGATTGACTGAAATCGCAGCTCCTGATGTGACTGCTTCCGGAAAGTTACAGCCAGGGGTCAGCAAGACGGGAAGTCGGCAGGCGAGAGCCTCAATGATGGCCATGCTGAATCCTTCGGAGAATGAAGGTTGCAGAAAGGCCTCGGAAACGGTTCGGGCGGCGGCTTTCACATCTCCCTGGAGGGCTCCGGTGAACGTCACGCGGTCCTGAATGTTGAACTCCTCAATGATCCGCGTCGCGCGCTCAAGGTCTCCGCAGTCGGGTCCAGCGATGATCAGATGCCAGTCGGGATGGCGTGAGGCAATTCGACCGAATGCGGGCAGCAGATGCCCCAGTCCCTTCTTCTCGTGAATGCGGGCCATGAACAGCGCGAGCCGCTTCCCCCGCGTGTGCGGAAACTTTTCGTAGAAGACCTCCGGTGATACCGGTTGATCAAGGTCAGGTAAGTGAACGCCGTTCGGAATAATGGCCACTGGATTTCTCAGACCGTACTGGCGAATTCCATCGATCTCAGTCCGGTTATTCACGATCAGACAGCTGGCCCGATGTAGGTCGCGATTCTGGAACCAAGCAGCGACGAGTTTCTTTTTCCACCCGGAATTCTTGACTGCCCATGGTTCGAGAGTGCCGTGAGCGGTGAAGACGACAGGCTTGTTGTGCTTCTCAGCTGCCCGTGACCCATAGCTGTTGGGGAGCATCCAGACACTGTGATTGTGAACGATGTCCGCGTCGACAATGGCGCGATTCAGTTTCCACTTCAATGCGGGAGAGATCGACAACCCGCCCGCCCAGAGACCGGGAGCAGTGATCCACCGCGAGGGTGGTTCAAATATCTGTCCCACCGATTGAGCTCCGCGTCCCCAACAGTCGGCTCCGTAGACATCGACAGGTGATCCCGCCCGCCCCAGCGCAGCTGCCAGGTCTCTCATGATCCACGCCACGCCATTTGAGAGCGAGTAGAGGCCCCCTACGGTGAACAACGGTCTCAGAGAATTCGGTTGCTCCATCGTTGTCGAGGTTGGAAGAGCTGAAGGTGATTGGGACGCAGAGTTCATGGTGCAGCTGACGGGCTTACTGACTCAAACAATAGCGGATATGGTTAACAAAAGTCCGAGCCCCTTGTGCTGCACTGAACGATTGAACGATCTCGTTGGAAATCGTCCCCATTTGGGGGAGCTTCTCTCGGTTCGTGACGCACCAGTGCATGGCAGAAAACATTCCATTCACGTCATCGGCTTCGACTCGAAATCCATTCTCGCCTTCGCGGACCAGGTCGTGAGCCGCGCCAGTCTGATGTGTCGCAATGATGGGCAGACTCGCTCCACAGGCCTCGTTCAGGACGACTGCCCAGCCGTCATGTCGCGATGAAAAGGCGAAGACATCCGCGATGGCGAATTGGTCAGGCAGTTGCGTCTGTGGGATCTGTCCCCGGAACTGGATTCTCGATTTCAAAGACTCAGGCACGGTTGCCTGCAACGAAGAGCGTTCCTGTCCTTCTCCGAGTAACAGCAACGCGACATCGTCATGGTCGGCCGACAGCTGGAAAAAAGCTTTTAGCAGGACATCAACACCTTTTCGCGGGATCATTTGTCCGGAGAAGAGAAACACAAGTTTGTCGGACCATCCCAACTCGCGGCGAAGTCGGTCGCGTGTTTCGGCTGGAACACTTGAGAATCGAGAAACATCGCAGCAGTAAGGAAGCATTCGCAACCGGTCAGGACGCACGCCCATCTCCCAATACTCATTCACCGCAGCTGATCCAATTCCAATCACGAGGTCAGCTGTGTGCAACAACCAGAGGCGAATCGAGTCTTTCCAAGAGTGGATTGCCGCCCAGACAAATCGCCGTGTCTCAGTCTTTGAGGGCCGGGGACGCTCCCACCAGATGGCCCATTTCTTGCCTCGACAGTACAGGATCCACGCACAGGCCAGAAAAGTGATGCTCGTGTACAGCCCGGACAGGATGAAAAGATCGTAATTGCCAAACGTGGCTTCCCAGATCGCCCGTCCATGAATCCGCAGTTCATCACCGGACGAGAGCGTCAACCAACTCCGGCAGATGCGATGCGGGAAGCGGCGTTCGGGACCCGGCGAACTGGAATCACGAAGGAAACGGACATCAAGTTGAATGCTCTGATCCGCGGTAACGGCAGAGAACAACTCCACCTGATAAGGGCTGGGAGCGTTGGTCAGTACCCAGACACTGGGAGGGAGACGCGATGGCGAAGACACGGGAGTTCAGAATGACTTCATGGGGATCGGAGGTTGGTTAAGCGTGGAGATCATTCGTCGCTTGCTTACTCCGATGAACCG
>CANJZR010000550.1 GCA_947479075.1 Planctomycetaceae bacterium | reverse complement strand
CCTGTGGCGGTGGCAACTGGGGGACTCCCGATGCTGGTGGACCACAGTTTGCGTTCGGCGATGGAAGTGTCCGATCGCTGAGCTTCTCATTCGACACCAAGATTCTGCGTAGACTGATTCGCATGGCTGATGGCGAAACGGTGGAGTTCTAACGTGAAACGCCCCATGTCACTTGTTTGCAGCATCTGCCCACTCTTGTTCAGCGTTCTCCTCGGCTGCAGCCAGGAACCAGAACCTCCTCACATGGTTTCTGTGACGGGTAAAGTTCAGCTCCAGGGAGAGGCTGTCACTGCGGGGGCGATTTACCTTCACCCGGACGAATCGAATTCCTATCAGAACGACAAGCCAAGCAGTCTGCTCCAACTGGATGGAAGTTTCACGGTGAAGACCTATCCGTTCGGAGATGGAGTCCCTCCGGGAAAGTACAAGGTGACGTTGTCCCCTGAACTTGGTTCCCGACTCAAAAAAGTAAAGTACGGCCAGGTCGCTCAGACCCCGTGGACGATTGATGTCACAGACCTGGGTGTGAAAGATCTTGTGTTCGAGGTCAGATAACCTGATCGATCAGTGAGTCACTTCATGCTGGACCGCCCCATACGCCGCCTCATTGATCCGCTGCTTGAGCCACTCGCCCGATGGATCGATTCCAGAGGGGTGTCGGCCAACGCGGTCACGATTATCGGCTTTCTTCTGGGAATGGTCAGCTGTGTCACAATCGTGGGATCATATTACGGGGTTGCGTTAGTTCTGCTGCTGGGAAATCGCCTCGCCGATGGCCTCGACGGTTGTGTCGCCCGGAGACGGGGCGTGACCGATGTGGGAGGCTTTCTCGACATCGTCCTCGACATCCTTTTTTATGGCGGCGTTCCGCTCAGCTTCGCCATCGCTGACAATAACCGAATGACAGCGGCCAGTGTCCTCAATTACAGCTTCATGGCCACGTCCGGTTCATTTCTCGCATTTGCCGTGATTTCTGCGAAGCGAGGTGTCACCAGCGGGTGGGGTGGCAAGAAGTCGTTCTATTACTCGGTCGGCCTGATGGAGGGGACGGAGACCGTGATTTTCTTCGTGCTCTTCTGCCTGTTCCCCATTCATTTCAATCGACTGGCCTGGACGTTTGCAGGGTTGTGCTGGCTGACGGCGCTCATTCGGATCGCGACGGCGGTCGTGCTGTTTGCTCCACCGTCCCCTCCCCCGTTGCCGAATCACGACGAGGAAACGACTCTCTGATGTCAATTTCACTGACTCGTCGTTCGGCCATCGTTCTCGCAGCGGCAACATTGGGGTATTCAGGTTGCCGAAAGCCGCCTGCCGCTGCGGAGCTGAACTCCGAGACCACCTGGGACGAGGTTCTCCAGCTGGCGCGTGGTCAAACCGTACGCATGGCTATGTGGGATGGCGATCCGCTGATCAATGCCTACATGAGAGATTACGTGGCGGTCGAGCTCCAGAAGAACTTTGGTGTTCAACTCGAACTCGCCGGAGGGATGGGGAACGAACTGGTCAGCAGGCTGGCGGTCGATCTGGAAGCGGGAAAAACCACTGGCGACATTGATGTCATCTGGATCAATGGGGCAACCTTCTACCAGCTGCGCCAGCTCAAGGCCCTCTATGGCCCCTTCACCGATCGACTGCCGAACCACCGCTGGATTGACTGGACGAATCGCTTTGTCGCGGTCGACTTTCAACAGCCGGTGGAGGGCTATGAATGCCCCTGGGGCAACGTCCAGCTGGCCCTGATCTATCGAAGCGACAACGTCACCGACCCGCCCCGGACCAAAGAGACAATCGCCGCATGGGTGCAGTCTCATCCCGGACGATTCACCTGGGATGTCGAGTTCACTGGAATGACGTTCTTGAAGTCCTTGCTGTATGACTTTGCAGGCGGTCGAAACTCACTGAACGGCCCCTTTGACGAACAGGTCTACATGAGTTCCTCACAGCGACTGTGGAAATGGATTCGGGAGATCCAGCCCTATCTGTGGCGGAAGGGAGAAACGTTTCCCCAGGGAGTGGCCCAGTTGCACCAGCTCTTCAGTAATGGGGAGATTGATTTCACCATGAGCAACAACGATGGAGAGGTCGACAATAAAGTTTTGCAGGGTGTCCTGCCCGAAACAGCGAAGGCCTACGTCCTCGACACGGGGACGATCCGGAACTCGCACTATCTGGGAATCCCCGTCAATGCTCCAAATAAGGCTGCGGCCCTGACGCTGATCAACTTCCTGATCTCCCCCGAAGCTCAGCTGCGAAAGGCGTCCCCCGAAGTTTGGGGAGACGGGAGCGTGCTGTCGGTCTCGTTGTTACCCGAGGAATGGAAAACCCGGTTCTCACAGATCCCCGGTCGTGTCCGCGTGGCGAGTCGTGATGAACTCGAACGCTCAGCGTTGATGGAACCGGCCCCAGAGATCATGGTACGACTGATCAAGGATTTTCGCCGGGAGATCATCGAACATGCTAGCTGACCGGAATGCGAGATATGACTGGCTGTGGACCGGGCGCGTGTTGCTCGGCCTGCTGGTCTTCGCTCCGGTCGCATGGGTGCTGATCTATTCTCTGCTTTCCAGTCTGGGCGTGCTGGGATCCTTCGGTCGTAGACCAACGTTCTCAAATTGGATCGTTGCGGTCCAAAGCGGTGTTCTCTGGCAGAATATTCTGTACACGTTGTCAGTGTCTGGCGTTTCGACCCTCTTGGCAGGGGCTCTGTCGCTGGGCTTTGTTCTCTATCGAGCGGAGGAGCGGAATCGTCGCTCCACCCATCTGGTCCTGTGCCTGTTACTCGGGACACCATCTGTCGTGATGGGATTTATCGTGTATCAGCTGCTCAATCCCGGCGGGTATCTGGCCCGACTTGCTCACGCGATTGGTTTGCTGGCTTCGCCCGATCACTGGCCAGCTCTGGTCAATGACCGCTGGGCTGTGGGGATCATCGTGGCCCAGACGCTGGTCTCTGTCCCACTCTTGACGCTCTATTTCTTCAACATTTGGGAGACTGCCCAAATCGACCGGTTTCGACAGCTGGCCCACACGCTGGGAGCCACACCAACTCAAAGCCGATGGCAGGTCGCCTGTCCAATGCTCTGGAAGCGGGGCTGGTCGATGCTGCTGCTTTCCTTACTGTTCAATCTTGGCAGCTATGAAATTCCCCTTCTGCTGGGAAGACAATCACCTCAGTTCTTGTCCGTCCTGACTCAACGACATTTCGGGCAATTTGATCTGGCAGATCGACCAGTCGCATTCGTGTTGTCGGTGGTCTACTTCATATTAGCGGCGGGTTTGCTGTGGGTGATGTTGTCACGGAGGCCTGTCCGTGACTGAAGTAAAGTCATCGACACAGAGGGGGGAGAGCCGCACCGGGATCCGCCGCGTGTTGTTGCTGGCTGTCCTGCTGCCTTACTTG
>CANJZR010000549.1 GCA_947479075.1 Planctomycetaceae bacterium | reverse complement strand
GTATTGAAGCCCGGGCAGCTGCGGAACGAGCCCGGGACAGTTCGTCCCCTGACGCAGATGCATTGATCCTTGTCGCTAGTACGCTCAGTCGTGAGGCGGCTCTCAAGAAGGCACAGGCGGATGTCTTTACTCAAGATCTGGCTCTCGCCACCGCGGAGGCCAAGCCTGTCACCGACGCGAATCGCGCCAAAGAAGCTGATGCTTCAAGCCAGGGACTGCAAGCCGCAAGGGAAGCCCTCGCCAAGGCAGAAGCCGCGAAAGCCGATCCGGCTCTCGCCACGACCTTGCCCAGCATCGCACAGACTTATCCAAAGACGAGTACTGGTCGCCGACGGGCACTGGCTCAATGGGTCACCGCCCGCGAGAACCCACTGACGGCGCGGGTCGCGATCAACCATCTCTGGCTCCGCCACTTTCAGGCCCCGCTGGTCGCCACGGTCTTCGACTTTGGACGCAATGGAGCTGATCCGACGCATCCGGAACTGCTCGACTGGCTGGCTGTCGAACTGATGGAGTCCGGCTGGAGCATGAAGCACCTGCATCGGTTGATCGTCAGCAGTGACGCATATCGACGCGTCTCATCAGTCGGCGACCCGGCTCTTTACGCCAGTGATGTTGAGAACAAACTCTTGTGGCGAATGAATACTGGCCGCATGGAAGCTGAGGTGATTCGCGATAGCCTGCTCTTCGTCTCCGGGCGTCTTGACCAGACCCAGGGGGGACAGGAACTCGAGAACAGCGAGGCTCTCAAGACCTTCCGTCGCAGCCTGTACTACAGCTGCAATCCCGAGGTCGATGGCAAGAGTGAGTTCGGCGCACTGTTCGATGCCCCGGAGCCAGCCGAATGCTACCGCCGCACTCGTAGCGTTATCCCGCAGCAGGCGTTGGCGCTGTCGAACAGTGATCTGGTGCATGAGTTGAGCGTTCAGCTCGCCTCGGCATTGTGGCAAAATCTGAGCATGGAGCAGCAATCGAACTCGCAGGCATTCATCACATCGGCGTTTGAGAAGATCCTGAACCGTTTTCCGACGGAGAACGAGCTGGGAGTCTGCATGAGTTTCCTTGACGAGCCACAGACGACTACCGGGTCTGTGAATTCGACACCTGCGGATCCGGTGAAGCTTCGAGAGAGTCTGATTCGGTCTCTTCTCAATCACAACGACTTCGTCTCCATCCGGTGACCGATGGTGTCGAGTTCAGGAAATGTCGCCATGTTCGGAGATCGACAACTACATACTGCCTGCTGCGGAGCTCGCACACGTCGAGCCTTCCTCGCCGACTTCGGTCTCGGGTTCACGGGGCTCTCAATCGGAGCGATGCTGGCCAGCGACGGCATCACCCGCGCCGCTGAACCCAATTCTGTCACTCCGTCTCCCCTCCACTCCCTCTCCCCATCCACTAACCACCACACGCCCCGCGCGAAATCCGTCATCTGGGTCTTCCTCTCCGGTGGCTACAGCCATGTCGAGACCTTCGACCCCAAGCCCGCACTCAATAAATATGCGGGGATGACGTTTGATAAAACGCCGTTCGAGAACCCGGTGCATTCGCCTCTCCAGAAGAAACGGTTTCGCTCGGTTCTGGCAGAAGAGATCAACATCCGCGATGTCTATCCGACGATCTATCCGATGCAGGTCGGCTGGAACAAGTACGGGCAGAGCGGTATTGAAGTGACCGACTGGTGGCCACATCTGTCGAAGCATGTGGACGATCTCTGTTTCGTTCGCAATATGTGGACGACCGACAACGATCACGCCGCAGAGAACCAGATTCATACCGGACGGCACCGACTCGACGAACCACAACCCAGTATCGGAGCCTGGGCGAATTACGGGCTCGGCTCGTTCAATGAAAACTTGCCACGGTTCGTGGTGTTGGGAGGGCCCACTCGTTCCGACACGCGGCAATCGATCGATTCCTACTATCTGGGACCGCAGTACGGTGGCGTTCCACTCGCACTTGATCCTAAGAACCCCCTCCCGTTCGGCATCCGCAACGCCAAGCAATCGGCCGAAGAACAGCAGCGCGAGTTTGAACTCACCGGACAACTCAACGGACTCGCTGCAGTGGAATACCCCGAGGACCAGGAGCTGCGAGCTCGCATCAAGGCCTATGAGCTGGCGTTTCGCATGCAGGCTGCGGTGCCCGAGGCGATCGACTTTGCCCAGGAGACGCAGGCCACAAGAGAAATGTATGGGCTGAACAATGACGCGACGAAGCTGGCCGGGCAGCGTCTGCTCGCAGCTCGCCGGCTGGTCGAACGCGGCGTCCGTTTCGTCCAGGTCTTTCCATCGGCGTACGGTGTGTGGGACTCTCATCAGAAGCTGAAGGAAAACCACACCAGGCTGTGCGCGACGATCGACCAGCCGATCGCCGGACTGATCCAGGATCTGAAGCAGCGTGGACTGCTGGAAGATGTGGTCGTTGTCTTTTGTACCGAGTTCGGCCGGACTCCAGGTCTGGAACGTCGGGCGGGCGGACTCGACGGGCGTGATCACCACCCGAACGGTTTCACGATCTGGATGGCGGGAGCTGGACTCAAAAGCGGTTACGTTCACGGGGCGACCGACGAACTCGGTTACCACGCTCTCGAAGCGGGACACTACGTGACCGACCTGCATGCGACGGTATTGCACCTGCTGGGACTCGATAACAAACGGCTCGAGATCCCGGGTCGGAAACGTCTCGACATCGACAACGGACAGGTGATCACCGACATTCTCGCCTGATTAACAACTTTGATTCGACTTGCACCTGGGAGATGAGATTGATGCTGATCCACTGGCACCGGCTGCTTTCGCTGATGACGTTTCAGGTCTTCACGGGGTTGGTTCTGGCTCAGGGACATTCACCGGAAGAATCACTGGTTCAGATGAAACCGCATGCAGGTTTTGAGATCAGTCTCGTCGCAGCTGAGCCGCTTGTCCGCCAACCAGTCGCCATCGAGTTTGATGATCGTGGTCGCCTGTGGGTGATTCAGTATTTGCAATATCCCAACCCTGAGGGACTCCAGCGGGTGCAGGTCGACCGCTTCTCGCGAACCAGGTACGACCGCGTCCCCGAACCGCCGCCGCATGGGCCGCGCGGGGCAGACCGCATCACGATCCTGGAGGACACCAACGGCGATGGTCGGATGGACGAGGGCAAGGACTTCGTCGATGGGCTGAACCTCACCACCGGGTTCGCCTTTGGGCATGGCGGTGTCTTCGTCCTGCAGGTGCCCTATCTGCTCTTCTATCCCGACCGCAATCGAGACGATGTCCCTGACAGCGATCCTGAAGTCCTGCTCACCGGCTTCGGAATGGAGGACGCCCACAGTGTCGCGAACTCGTTGACCTGGGGCCCCGACGGTTGGCTCTATGGATGCCAGGGGAGCACCGTCACCGCCAACATTCGAGGC
>CANJZR010000548.1 GCA_947479075.1 Planctomycetaceae bacterium | reverse complement strand
CTGGCTGGTGAGCAGGTTCCGGCTGGAACAGGAACTGGCTGCTGATGAACTGGCGGCGGGAGTCGTCGGCGGTTCCCGGGCTTACTTGAACGCCATTGGTGAGCTGGCACTGAAACAATCGAACGAGACCCTGGGCTGGCCGGCCCAGGCTTTTCTGCCAACCCGCAGTACGTTTCTGAGGAGAATTGAAATGCTTCGTGATCTGAAACTGTTGTCGGGCAAGGCACCCCTGGCCATCCGTGCGGGAACCTTGGGGGCGATCGCAGCTGTCACTCTGGTGGCCATCGGTCTGAGACCACCGGGTGGAGAGGGAGCCGCACCAACACCGGTCGTCGCCGCAGAGAAGCCGGTCGGGGGACTTTCCGGCGGGCAGCAGGCGGTCAAACCGCTGGAGGCCAAGTACGTCCCGCAGAATGCAGGCGTGGTCCTGGTGGTTCGACCCGGGGAGGTGATTCGGACGTTGGAGAAACTGGTTCCCTCACTGGCGAGAAGTTTGCCAGATTTCGGCGTCGGAGAGTGCGAACAGGCCAGTGTGTTTTTTCTGACAGAGAATCATGGCGTCTCTGGTCAAGGGGTGTGTCTGACCTATGCCGACAAGGCCGCTCGGGATCACTATCTGGCAGCAGCCGGGTTTAAGGCCGATGACGTGACCAAGAAGACTTTTCTGACTTTTGAGTATGAAGCGAAGTCGCCCTCCGGGGGACAGCCAACCTGCTGTTATAAGCCAGATGATCTGACCGTGGTGTTGGGAGCGGAAATGATCGTCCAGCAGGCCATGCTCAGCGGACCGAAATCCCTCTCTCCCCTCCCGGAGACTGCAGCCTGGAAGGCTGCTGCCAACGGAGCTGCTGTTCTCGCGATCGACCCTGCAGCCATGAAAACGATGATGGCGACCACTCCGCCGAATCCCCTTCTGGGGATGTTCTCCCCTCTCTGGGAGTCCGCGTCCAGTCATACTCTCGGTCTGACTCTCGATCAGAAAACGAGTCTGACGCTGACCAGTGTTGCCAGCGAAGAGATCAAAGCCGAGAAGATCAAAACGACATTGGTAGCCGGAGTCACGTTGTTGACGAATTTGGCGAACGGCCTCAAACAAAACCCAGATCCGGCGATGTCGAAGATGGCGAGTGAGGATCTGTTGCCGATGCTGGCTGCTCATCAACTGACGTTGACGGGGAAGGAAGTCACACTGCGAGTCTCCTGTGACACAGAGAAGCTCGCCTCCATGCTGGTCATTCCGCTTACCGCTGCACGCGAATCCTCGCTACTGAATCAGCAGAAAAACAACCTGAAGATGATCATGCTGGCGATGCACAACTATCACGATGTCCACAGTCACTTCCCACCCGCTGTCGTGATCGATGAGCCTTCCGGTGTACCGCGCAGCTGGCGGGTTGAGCTTCTGCCTCTTCTGGATGAAGCGAAGCTATACGAGCAGTACAAAAAGAATGAACCCTGGGATAGCGAGGCGAACCTCAAGGTGCTGGCCCAGATGCCCGGTGTGTTCAAGGATCCCACGGTTATGGCGGAAACGACTAACACCGCGGTCACTGCCGCTTACGGGAAGAATCTGGCCTTTGAGGTAGGGGACAAGGAAGGACGGAAGATCCCAGACTTCACTGATGGGCTTTCAAACACAATCGCCATCATCGCCACGAAGACCGATATTCCCTGGACCAAACCGGAAGACATCAAAATTGACGTGACCCAGGACAAGCTGCCGCAGCTTGGCTCCGCAGAGGCCGGTTACCTGTTCGGAATCTGCGACGGAAGTGTGCGGCGTGCGCCGGGCAATGTGGATGTGAACGTCCTGAAAATTGCCCTCACTCGGAACGATGGGGAAGTCTTCCCGGGTTTCTAACGCCCCATCAGATCGCGAGGCCGGACAGCCCTCCTGGGAGGGCGAAGCTCCTGCTGAGCCGTGATTGGCCACTTTGTCAATCACGGCGCCATTGAGACATCGAGCGTGGGACGAGGGGTGACGGCCATCCTCCCCGTCCTGTTTTGAGTGGTCACGTCGCGACCGGGTTGGCGCGCCGTGGCCACTTTTTATTGGCTTTCAGGTTGACTGATCGCAGAGGGCTGAAGCCTGATCGCACCCTCTCCCGACCAACAATTGCCCTCGAATTGCCTGTCCGGCAGGGAAAAGTTATAGTCCCGGATCAACAATTCACCCCCTGTTTGTCGGAGTTGGATGCCGTATGGCAAAAGAGAAGGAAGAAGGAATCGAGATGGAAGGGAGCGTCGTTGAGGCGCTCGCCAACACTCAGTTTCGCGTGAAGCTCGATAACGGACACATGGTTCTCGCCCATGTCTCTGGTCGTATGCGCAAGAATTTCATCCGTATTGTTCCTGGCGACCGGGTCAAGGTCGAGGTTTCTCCTTATGACCTGACTCGTGGTCGGATCACCTTCCGCGAGCGGTAAGAGTCGCTGAGCAGGCTTGATGCATGAGGTTCGCCGCCTGGATTTGAGACCACTCGGCGAATCGGCGTGCTGAGCTGTTCCAATGGAATCGCCATGAAGACCTCGCCCGACAGCTCTCCCGCTCTGCCGTTCGTTCAGCTCTTTACGGACGGTGCGTGCAGCGGGAATCCCGGACCGGGTGGTTGGGGGTATATCCTGCGTCACCCCGCCTCGGGCAAGGAGCGCGAAGGCTCCGGCGGTCTGGCAGAGACCACAAATAACCAGATGGAACTGATGGCAGTGATCGAGGGCCTGCGGGCACTGCGGTCCCGCTCTCGCGTCGAAGTCGTCACCGATAGTAAGTATGTCGCCCAGGGCTCACTCGAATGGATGCCCGGCTGGAAAAAGAACGGCTGGCGTCGCCGCGAGGGCAAGCAGTTCAAGCCCGTCAAAAACGTCGAACTCTGGCAGCTGATGGATGAGCTGTTGCAACGACACGATGTCCGCTTCACCGTCGTGAAGGGGCACTCCGGTCACCCCGAGAATGAACGCTGTGACGAGCTGGCGGTGGCTGAGTCGATGAAGTTCCGATAGGGCTTATCATCATCCAGCTGTGTGGCACGTACCTGAGTCATCGAAGGACGTGGCCTGTCGAGCATGAGTCGGTGCCCATTCCCACCACGCCAATCTGCAATGCCGTCAAGGAGTGCCACCCGACCGGGGGGTGATGGGAGAAATTACGTTACTCACGTGCGCCGGGATCGATCCCCCAATTCTGTGCGGCTCTGGAAATGCGATATCCCACAAAGCGTATCAAGCCCTGTGCTCTTCAACCGCGAAGCGGTGTCAGCATATAGCCTTGGGCGTCAGCCCAGGGTGAAATCGAGGGCCAGGTTCGCAGTCACGAAATGGCGACGGGAGGTCGGTCACACAGCTCGTTAATTAAGCAATGGCCCAACTCGATGCCCATTCGGAAACCAGTTCGAAGCCCAACAGCCCT
>CANJZR010000547.1 GCA_947479075.1 Planctomycetaceae bacterium | reverse complement strand
GGGAGCGGGGGCGCAGAAGTCCTCGCACTTATACCCATAGCAAGTGGTCGTGATCTTGCGTTCCTCCATCACGAGACGACAGACTTTGCTGCAGTTTTCGCAACTGGAGCAAAGACGGCAGTGAAGGAGCCCCTCTCCCGCAAAGATGCGTGCCGCAGGGCTCAGGACTGCGACGGCGAGGAGTTTCGTGAGAGCGACGCGGCGTGTCTGAAGTGGCATGATGGACTCGATGAAAATGGAGTGCAGGAACTACCAGTTAAAATCCATTCGCATACACAGCAGGTCAGACTGCGTCGCGCCAAACGTGGTATTTGAGGATGTGAATGGATGGATCCAGTCAAACATGACTCGGGTCCGGTCTGACCACAGCCAGTTCAGCCCGAACGTCATGTCATTCATGACCCCTCGCTCCACCGCAGTCAGGTTCAGGTTCGAGATGCGAGCCTTGGCCTCCCAGGCCCCCAGACTGTGCCCCGCGGACGTGAAGAACAGATTGCTGTAGGGCTGATAACGGCCAAACTGGGCACCGTGCTGTCCGAATCGGTCATAGACCCGGTTCTCGCCAGTCAGGTAGTAACTCATGTGGATGTACGCACCGCTGAGCGTGGGTGAGTCCCCCGAGATCATGTTGACATTGCAGAGATAGGCTTCTGATTGGACTGTCACTGGTCCCCAGACCTGAGCAAACTCCAGGTTTCCGACGGTGTAACTCGTCGCTGGCAACAGACCGCTGTCGATCAGACGAGGCCCGAGGAAGATTTCCGGGCGGGCTCGAAACTGAACGACACTGCCAATAATGTCCTGGCGACGGAGTGCCGTATACATCACACCAACCCCAGTATGAGTCGCATAGCGCCCATTCGAAGGCTCGTCGTAATAAGGAACCCAGTTCAGACGACCGCTGACACGAATTCCTTGATTGTCATCCACACGGTCTTTCTGCGTATCTGTGATATTGTCAAAGAACGCCCCCGTCGCCCACGAGATCGATTGATCGTCCGTGCAGTTGTAGAGGGCGATACCGACTTCGCGGTCGGCAGTGAAGATTCCCTGTGTGGGGATCGAACGCTCCATGAAGATGTTGTTCGTATCGTTGGTCACCTGCTCCAGTCCGAAGGGAACAAAGAAGTTTCCAATACGGATACGACCGATCCACGGAATCTCGTTGACGGTGATGTATGCGTCTTTCACATCCGGAGAAATCCCAGTCCCCATCGGGAGAGCCCCCGTGTTGCCGGGCTCCAGGGTCATCTGCAGGCGGAAATCGAATATTCCGTATCCCGTTCCGTCTGCGGCCAATCGGAGGCGCCGATAGGCAAAATAGTTCTGGGCCAGATCGGGAGGAATGTTCGCGTCGGCATTCGCCCAGTCGACGTACTCCAGCTGGACGTGTCCACCGAGCTTAACAGTCCACTTATCTGTCGAAAGATCGACCCAGTCCTCCGCTTTGGCTGCTTCGGCTTCTTTCTTCGCCTTCTCGTCAGCAGCCTTTTTCGCGTCGTTGTCTGCTCGTTTCTTCTCCGCTTTTTCAAGGACATCTAACCGCTGTAGCAGAGACTCGACATCAATTTCTTCCTCAGCTTCCGCGGGGACCGGATCGGTGACCTCTTCCGTCTCGACCGACGTCATGATGTAGGCGTCGCCGTCTTCGGATTCTTCGAAGACGCTATCGACCTCCATCTGATCCTGAGCAGGGAGCGATGTGCCGACGCCCCCCCAGAGGAGCGTTGTAAGAATTACAACACGTAAAAGAACTTGCATGCACCCAGCCTCCGTGCTTTGGGTTGACCCATAAAGCAGTACACGGCGCGATCCATCGCAACCGAGTGCCTCCGGTAGTCCGGTCAGCAAGAACGACTCTTTGTAGGGGTTATTTCGGTTGTAGGGGGGAGGTTCTCCATTACAACTCATACTGTTGGAGCCTCCTGCCTTACCGTCAAAGTTTACCAAGACTGCCCATATGGCCGACCACTCGCCACAACGGCCCACGCTGTCCGAGGCTACACGGACATGGGCTCAAGTCGCTGCCCTTAGCTTTGGCGGGCCGGCGGGGCAAATCGCTGTGATGCACCGCATCCTCGTCGACGAGAAAAAGTGGATCAGCGAGGACCGGTTCCTGCACGCACTCAACTTCTGCATGCTGCTCCCGGGGCCCGAAGCTCAACAGCTGGCGACCTACATCGGGTGGCTGATGCATGGAGTCCGGGGAGGGCTGGTGGCGGGCGGGCTGTTTATTCTGCCCGGAGCGATCAGCATTCTGGTCCTCAGCATGATTTACGCAGAGTACCAGCAGACAGTCGCGGTGCAGGCACTGTTCTTTGGACTGAAGCCCGCAGTACTGGCAATCGTGTTCGAAGCGGTGCTGCGTATCGGGAAGCGGGTCTTGAAGAACCCGACGATGTATGTGATCGCTGCGGTATCTTTCATCGCCATTTTCTTTTTCGGGGTCCCATTTCCCCTCATCGTCCTGACCGCGGGGATCGTGGGATTTGTCGGTGGTCGATTGGCCCCCGAGCGGTTCCAGGTCTTGAAGGGAGCGGCGGGTAGTGCCGGTTCCGACAGCATGGCCGACCTGCATCTGGTTCCGGTACCTCCATCCTGGAGTCGGAGCCTGAAGGTGAGTGCGATCTGCCTGACACTCTGGTTCGGACCGTTACTGGCGTTGTATGCCTGGCTGGGCTCGCAGTCGGTCTACCTGCAACAGGGGCTGTTTTTCAGCAAGGCGGCCTGCGTGACGTTCGGCGGGGCGTATGCCCTACTGGCCTACATCCAGCAGCAGGCGGTCGAGGTCTTCCACTGGGTACTCGCCCCCGAAATGCTCGATGGACTCGGCATGGCGGAAACGACACCCGGCCCCCTGATTATGGTGGTCCAGTTCGTCGCCTATCTCGGGGCCTATCGTCACCCGGGGCCGCTCTCACCTATGGCAGCGGGGATTCTCGGTTCGGCGGTCACGACCTGGGTCACGTTTGTGCCGTGCTTTTACTGGATCTTCCTCGGCGCTCCGTACATCGAGCGACTGCGAGGCAACCGCCAGCTGACAGCTGCCCTTTCGACAATCACAGCTGCGGTCGTGGGAGTCGTGCTCAATCTGGCGGTGTGGTTCGCGATCCACACCTTGTTTGCCAAGGTCACAACCCAGCACTACGGCCCGATCAAGTTGGAGATCCCCGAGTGGTCGACCCTGAGCTGGGGAGCAGCTGTGATCGCCGTCGTCGCGATGCTGTTGACCTTCCGGTACCACAAAGGCATGGTCCTGACCCTGTCGGTCTGTGCGGTACTGGGAACGGCCTGGTATCTGGCCACTCATTAGTATTCCAGTTCATTGGGAGTCCTCGGGGAGGGCGAAGCTCCTGCTGAGCCGCTACGGCCATGAGACATTTTTATTCGACAACGACCAGAAGGGGTG
>CANJZR010000546.1 GCA_947479075.1 Planctomycetaceae bacterium | reverse complement strand
TCACTTCGGTCCGCTTGTGGACCATGATCTGTTGAAGAATGTCTGCCATCTGTTGCTCTGCCAAATGCGATGTCGTTGCCAGGCAGCACGATAGCAACTCTGACGCGTCTGTTCACTGTGCCGAACGGCAGGGATTCGACCGGCCCGCCCCCGCCTCGGCGCAACGATTGCTCCCAGAGTTCGTTTGCTGCTCTCTGGGGCGAGGAATCAGACGACCTTGCGAGAGCTTCGCAATGGTTCAGAAGCAGTCGGCGGGGCTGATTACCTGTCAAAGTCACGATGAGATCGCATTGAAAATGACCTGCGATCAGGGCAGACATTTCGTCTATTCCCTGAGCGAGAAGGTGAAACCCGAAGTGGCTCGAGTTCAGTGGCTCTCTGAGGCACAGAACTTCACATACGCCGCTTCATCGAGCAGTTGATCGACTTCGCCGGGTGATGCGAGTTCGACCTCGATCATCCACCCCTTGCCATAGGGATCGGTCGAAAGCACGCTGAGGTCGGACTCAAGGCCGGAGTTCACCTTTGTCACGGTCCCGGAGACGGGGGCGTACAGGTCGCTCGCGGCCTTCACGCTCTCAACGACGCCAAAGATCTGCTTCGCCTTGAAACTCTTGCCGACCGCGGGCAACTCGACATAGGTCAGGTCGGTCAGTTCCTTGACCGCGAAGGCACTGATTCCGATCGTGGCCTTGTTGCCTTCACATCGAACCCATTCGTGTGACTCTGCGAATCGCAAATTGGCGGTCTGAGACATGTCGAGCTTCCTGCGTCTAGTCGTGAATTCAACGGGGGATGAAACCGATGCGGCCACTCATCGTGACCGCTGGGGTTACCCGCAACAGCTGCCGCCTTCGGGAGACGTTCCCTGCTCCTTCTCGATCTCGCTGATCTGGTCGAGCCGGCGCTGATGGCGACCGCCTTCAAAATCGGTCTTGATCCAGATCTCGACAATCCGGTTGAGCAGACGCTCACCCAGCATGTCGGCGGAAAGACACATGACATTGGCGTTGTTGTGTCGACGGCTGGTCTCGGCCGTCACGTCGTCGTGGCAGGTCACCGCCCGTACGCCACGGAACTTGTTGGCAGTGATGCACATGCCCATACCGGTGCCGCAGATCAGAATGCCTCGATCGACAGTTCCGTTCGAGACCGCCTCCGCGACCTTGGAAGCGTAGACCGGGTAATCGACAGGCGAGGACTCTTCCGGTCCCATGTCGATGACTTCGTGGTCCAAGCCTCTCAGCTGGTCCAGAATGAGGCCCTTGACGCGGACGCCTCGATGATCACTTGCCACAGCGATACGCATGTCCCACTCGCTTCATCAATCTTCGGATAGCACACGATTCAACCAGTGTTCGAGGCACTGGCGAATCTGATCACGACACTCCGCGTAGACCGAGTAGTCCCTCCCGATTGGATCGGGGATGTCATACCCATCGACGCAGATTTTCTCCACCTTGGAGGCACTCTGGGGAAAGGCCCCCGCGACCGCTGAGTGATGACGCGAAGTCATCGCCAGGATCATGTCAGCCCACGCCACCAGCTGTTCCGTTACTGGCTGACTCGTGTGGTCAGTCAGATCGATCCCCTCTTCACGCAGAATGTCGAGGGTTTCGGGACTGGCTGGAGCTCCCGGGAAAGCCGCCACACCAGCAGAGGACACCATGTATCCCCGGCGGATGAGATCTTCCCCTTCGCATTCTAATCGTTGGCACAGCAGACTGCGAAACAGTCCCTCGGCCATGGGGCTCCGGCAGGTGTTCCCGGTACAGACGAACACGACCAGCTTGGCCATCAACTGGGCGATTTGAGCCTCGGAATAGACGCCAGGCTGGGATATCGACCATTCGCCGGATGCGGGGAAATGGACAGCTGTGGCTCCCTGTGGACACGAGACGAACCCCGCGTTGACAATTAAGCCGATCCATTCGCCCCACTTCTGGGCCAGTTCCAAGCCATCTGCCGCCGCCCAGGTTCCACCACTCGGTGCGGGCATTTCCACTGCCACCAGCGGTTCACGCAGAATCCGGGACAGGCCGATATGAATCGGATGTCCAAAACTCGCGAACCGCCGAGGCTGATTCTTCAGGAATTCAGTGAGTGGAGCTGCCAGAGGCGGACCCACCCATTGTGAGGTGGACTCAAACTCCAGGATGACCGGACCCGGCCAGCTGCGCTGCGCCAGTCGCATCGCCTGGGGCGGAACGCGATCCAGATAGTCTTCGATCTGCCCCGCCTCGGCCAGGCACAGACTCAGCGGGCGGTTGACCGATTGCGCGAGATCGATCAGGCGGCTGACCCCCTCGGCATTCGCCGAGGAGGTGGCCAGCAGGTACCCGCTCTCGCTCGGCAGTCCGACCAGCAGCGGCTCTCGAATGGCATCGAGCGCCGCCTGGACGACCGTGCGATGATCGCCGGGAGCGGAGTAATCAATCACTCGAGTCATAAGCCGTCAATCCGCATGGCCCGGGTTGGGCCGGTTGCTTGCTTCTCACCCGCACCATTGTACGGGTGAGAAGCCCTATTATACCCGCCCGGAGGCTGGTTCAGTGTGCTGACTCGGCAGCAATTTCCTGTTCCACGTTCACGGCCTTGTAACCGCCGCGAGCCTTGAAGTAGAGGATCAGGAGCAGGTAACAGACCGCCATCGTGGCCGGAACGTAGGCCGTCAGCTTCAGAGCCATCTTGCCGCCGTAGACGCCAGCTTCATCGACTGGCGCCTTGTCCGTTCCCGCATTGGACTTCGCTGTGCTCCACCAGTCGGCCAGCTTCTTGATATTTCCGTTATCGTCAGAAAGCTTCTTCTCGGCGACGAGCTTCACATCACGGTCAAGTTCCTGACCCCCATTGTCCAAGACACCCACCTTGGCTCCGTCCAATCCCGCGGCGGTATAGCCCATGAAGTGGCTGGGTTCTGCGGCCTTGTAACGCTCGAACACTTCTGGAGTCTCGGCGAGCTTGGCAGAGGCATGGAAATCCTGTTTAAAGCCGATGGCCGGACCGCCCAGCAGACCCGCGGACAGCATCCCAGCTGCCCCCAAAGCGCCAATCGCGATCGCTCCCCCCTTCGGGAATTGCTCCGAAACCACGCCCAGCATTGTGGGCCAGAGGAACGTTTTTCCCAGTGCGTACACGGTCGCTGCGATGACACAACCCGCGACGGTTGTCGCACTCCCCAGCAGGGTCAGTCCTGTTGCCCCCAGAATACCGCTGACCATCAGCAGGCCGAGTGGCGAGATCTTGTGGACAATCGGGCCGGCCACGAATCGCAATGCGAACATCAGCAACGATGTGTAGACGAACAATGCCAGACCATAGGCAGGATTGTTCATGATCGACCCGGTGATCTTGCTGATCCAGGAGTCGGTGCCCAGTTCGACATATCCGACCATCGCATGAATGAGCAG
>CANJZR010000545.1 GCA_947479075.1 Planctomycetaceae bacterium | reverse complement strand
ACGGGGTCGGTAACTGGCCGTTTGAGAACAGTGACTCGGAGTCGGCCATCGAGCGGCTCAAGCGGCTGGGGAATCGACCGCAGTACATCATCAGCGAGTCGCCCACTGAAGGCCCGAGCCTGTCTGATCAGGCGAAAGAGTTCATCGACAAGTCGGGCGTCACCGGCGACTTCACCTATGCCACGACCGGATTCATCAACCACAGCGATCAGTGGGCCCTCCGCCCCAGCCCCGCCCGGACTAAGCTCCGCGAGTGGCTGGCGAAACAGATGCAGCCGTAGAGTTTGCCTGACATCTATGAGATCGCATACACACACCAACCCGCAGCGTCAGCGAGGGCGAGCATGAGAGGAATTCTTGAGGCGCCGAAACGCGACCATTGAGCAAGTGACTCTTGATTGCACAAGTTTGTGAGTCAGTCCCCAACTGCCACTCGCCCTCGCTGACGCTTCGGGTTGGTGGAGAGGAAGTGCTGCTCATCAGATTCTCCGCCTCACGTCGACGACATCTGCGAGTCATTCGCACGTCCATCCCTTGTGGATTGTCTCGCCGTCCAGAAGAATCTGGGGTTCCAACATCTGTCCCACCACTCCCCCCACCTCAAGCTCATTGCCATGTCCACACCCCTCCCGATCGAGATCGACTGTGCGACCGTCAAGCGTCGCCTGGATGCCAATGACGGTTTCTTTTTCGTCGACTGCCGTGAAGCCTCGGAGTACGAGACCTGCAAGATCGCTGGGGCCACTCTGCTGCCGATGAGCGAGCTGGCGGCCCGTGTGGCGGAGCTGGAACCTCATAAGGACCAGGAAATCATCATCCATTGCCACCACGGCGGCCGCAGTTTGCGCGTGGCCAGCTGGCTGCGGAACAACGGTTTTGAGAAGGCCCGCAGCATGGCAGGCGGCATCGATCAGTGGTCGCTGGAAATCGATCCGTCCGTGCCCCGGTACTAACAGCAGTCAACGGTCGGGAGTTCGCCTATAATCCGACTGGTGGAACACGCATCGGTCTGATTCAGATTTCAGAGAGCCACATGGTTACTGTCTCGAAGCCCCATCCCGAAGAAGCGAGCGAGTTCATCGCCAACGGCGAACGAGCCCACTGGCACGATCAGACTCTGTGGTTTGTTCGTACCAAGCGCGATCGGGCGGCCAGCACGGTGCCGGAGTGGGAAGAGCTGCGAGAGTCCGCCTCGCGCATCAAGCAGTATACGCTGGCTCATCTGGCCGAACTGCTCGAACAGTTCGAAGCCAACGCCCAAAAGCACGGCGTCCAGGTGCACTGGGCCAGGGACGCTGCCGAACACAATGAGATCGTGCTCTCGATCCTGCAAAAGCATCACGTCACGAAGCTCGTGAAGAGCAAGTCGATGCTCACGGAAGAATGTCACCTCAACCCCTTCCTGACCCGGCATGGCGTCGAAGTCGTCGACACCGATCTCGGCGAGTGGATCGTCCAGCTGCGCGATGAACCGCCGAGCCATATCGTGATGCCCGCCATTCACACCAAGCGGGAAGAGATCGGCGAGCTGTTCCACAAACACATCGGCACAGAGAAGGGGGCGACGGACCCCAATTATCTCGCCGAAGCGGCACGTAACGAGTTACGCAAGAAATTCCTCGGGGCCCAGGCGGGGATCACAGGCGTGAACTTCGCGATTGCCGAAACAGGCGGGATTGTCGTCTGTACGAACGAAGGCAATGCTGACCTCGGTGTTTCGCTGCCTCCCGTACATATCGCGTGTATGGGGATCGAGAAGCTGATCCCGCGGGCCGCTGACCTGGGTGTCTTCCTGCGGCTGCTGGCCCGGTCAGCCACCGGACAACCGATCACCTCGTACTCGAGCCACTTCCACGGGCCGCGTGATTCGCAGTCCGAGATGCACATCGTGCTGGTCGACAATGGACGCAGCGACTTGCTGGCGAGCGATGACTTCCGCCGCTCGCTGAACTGCATCCGCTGCGGAGCGTGTATGAACACCTGTCCGGTCTATCGTCGCAGCGGTGGTCACAGCTACCACAATACGATCCCGGGGCCGATCGGTTCGATTCTCGCTCCGGCCATGGACGCCTCACAGCACGCATCGCTGCCATTCGCCTGCTCACTGTGTGGCAGTTGTACAGAGGTTTGCCCGGTCAAGATCGATCTGCATCTTCAGCTCTATACCTGGCGAAACAAGCTGGCACTCAAAGACCTGTTGCCGCCGTCCAAGCGGATGATGATGACTGCGGCGAAGGCTGTACTCTCGAACTTGTGGCTCTACAAACTGGCGGGAGCCGTGGGGCGATTCGCACTGCGGATCACGCCGAGTTTCCTCGTGAATCAGCCGTGGCTGAATGCGTGGGGCAAACAGCGAGATCTGCCGTCGCCACCGAAGAAGAGCTTCCGGCAGATGTGGAATCAGCGGAAGAAGTAGCCGAGGTTGGTCTGCTCAGCCGATCTGTTCGCCGAGGACATTGCGTTCAAATCGGCGCAGCACTTTCTCATCGACGGCCTGGATATACAGACCCGTCCGGGCGATGACTTCCAGAGCAGAGGAGGCCAGCGAGATCACGATTATGCCGATGATCGCCGTGCCGATGAGTATCGCAGGAAGTAGCTGATTCTCAGACGACATCTGAAACGCACCGATCCCCAGCAGGATGAAACAGGGAATCATGGCCAGGAACGCCATCAGGCCCAGCCCCAGATCGGCGACGAATGATTCGCCCCATTTCTCAGAGATCACTTTGGACGATCTCTTCACGGCATCGATCGGGCCGACTCCTTCGACGACCAGGACAGGGACGACAAAGAACGTCGCCACCGACCAGACGATTCCCAGGATCGAAGAGATCCATTCCCCAGCCTTTCCCGAACGAGATTCGATGGCCTTGAGGATCATTCCCACGGTTGCCCCGAGCAGTGTCCAGGATGCGATCTGCGGAAGCCGACTCAATGCCACCTGAAACCCATCATTCACCGTGGGATCACCACCGCGAAAGCGAATCAAAGCACTTCCCGTCAAAGCCGAGTTGAAGAACAGAATCACAAAATAGTTCGTCGCATAAAACGCAAAGGAAATCACCCACACCAGTGGCTCATGCCACCACTCCTTCTGCTGCTTCAGCGTTTCGATATACCCCGTAAACCAGATCGGACACGCAAAACTGGCAATCACCAGCAGGCTCGCGAAACCGCTCAGGAGCGGGAAGACCAGCAACTCTTTGTCGGCACGAAGCACAGCCAGACTCTCGGTCGCCGTTTCCCAACCGCGTTCAATGCGTTCAAACATGATGGAGGTGTCCGATGGAGGAGCGGAGATGAGAGAGGAAACGGAACTAACGCCGATTCGGTTCACCGTGACGGGAAAAAATTTCTGAGATCAATCAAAACCAAACTCGAAATGACGAGTCCCCTGCAGGTTAGCCATCTCATTTGT
>CANJZR010000544.1 GCA_947479075.1 Planctomycetaceae bacterium | reverse complement strand
TTTCACATTCTCCACAACGCAAAAAAGCCCAGTGGCCGAAACCACTGGGCTTCCGGAATCGAATAATTATTCGTGCCATCCGTGGGCATTTCGCACATCGATCATCGTCGCCAGGATGTCGTTCCATGTCTTCGGATCGTTCATCACCGAGTTCGGGAACATGCAGCCGTCCCAGCAGATGTGCCGGTAATTCATGTGCGGAGGACCATCGACACCGTCGCGGAGCCAGTAACCGGCTCGCTTCACGATGTCGAGCTTGCCGTTCGGATCTTTCGCCTGGCAGTGACGACCGGTCTTGTCATGGCTTCCCGAGCCGTGGACCGTTCCATCGTTCTGAGCGACGTGGAAGTCGATCGTCCAGGGACGCAATACATCGGTCAGCTTGGTGTAGGCTTCGTCGAAGGCCTCTTCGTCTTTCCAGTCAAAGCCTTCTGGAAGCAGACGATGTTCAGGAGCGTTGTACCCCATCAGGTACAGCAGCGTGTGAGCCATGTCGGCCTGGAAGCCGAGGGTCTCGGGACGGCCGACTCGCTCGAGCAGGTCCACCATCGTGATCCAGGACTGCATTCCGCCCCAGCAGATTTCCCCTTCGGCAGCCAGCCGCTCGCCGAAGTCTTCGGCGATGTCACAGGCCATCCACAGGGTGTCGGCGATCTTGCGCTGGTTCCCGATCGGATCCTTGAGCCAGTCGGATGGGCCGCAGGCGGTGTCGATACGCACGACTCCATACGGGCGAATGCCCATCTCACGCAGCGTCTGGGCGATCTGGCAACCCTTCTCGACCTGGGTCAGGAAGTTCTTGCGGCCTTCCCCTTCGTCGAGGGCTGCTCCCCCACCGGTCGGCGGCCAGACGGGAGCCACGACCGAGCCGATGGTCAGGTTACGCTTGGCCGCTTTGTCGGCCAGCTTCTTCAGGTCTTCTTCGTCCGCATCGATCGAAATGTGCGGGTCGAAGAGGAAGAGGTCGAAACCATCGAACTTCACTCCGTTCACGCTGGCATTCGCGGTGTGATCGAGCATCGTATCGAGATCGATAAATGGCTCTGCACCGGGAGATCCTTTGCCAACAACACCGGGCCACGCGGCATTGTGAAGCTTCGGGTAGTTGTTGACTTTCATGGATGCACCTTCAGCGGAGAACGCAATCTGCCGGAAACTCAGACAGCAAAACCAGCACGAAAACCAGGGCGTGCCAGAGACTGGCTTACTGTACCGAAGTTACCGCTGGCAGACAAAGGACCGCAGCTGGCGGCCTGCGCGGGAAGATGTCTCTGTGAGTGGACCTTCAAGCTCTCTGATCCAACTGGGCCAATCAACTGCGGCACCACGACGAGTCCGATTCACAAACTCGGGCTCCCATGTGTAATCAAGAACGGCTCGCCCTCGCCGTTTTATAAAAATCGAGTTATGTTATGGATTAGATTCAGATCTGGTGACTGTACGAACAGCCCCTCTCTCTCAAGGTGGAAGCTATGGCTCGGAACGACGACGAGTTCGAAGATGATCGCGACATGGGCGAAGAGACCAGCAAGCCACGGCGGAGAAGGGCCGAGCCCTCCGGTGGGACAAACTGGGGCAAGATTCTGCTGATCCTGTTTGGAGTTGGTCTGGTCAGTCTTCTCCTGTGCTGCGGCGGGTTTTATTACTTTGCCCGGAATGCGTTCGACATGACGCAGGAACCCGCCAAGATCGCCACCATGCAGAAGGAGATCATCGAGATTGATCTTCCGCCCGATGTTCAGCCCGCCATGGGCATGAACATGAATCTGGGCGTCATGAAAATGAAGATGGTGATGTACAGTCCCGATGCGGGAACATCACTGATGTTGATGCAGATGCAACTGGCAGGACAGACCAAAGAACAGATGCAGGCAACTTTCAATCAGCAGGCTGGTCAGCAGCAGAACAACAGAAACTTCCGTCAGGAATCGGCAGAGACCAAGACAGTCAAAGTGGATGGTCAGGACATCGATTTCATGTTCGCCAAGGGAACGCTGAATCCCCCCAATGGAGCGCCGAAGCCCGTGCGGATGGTGACCGGGATGTTCCCCTCGAAAGACGGGATGGGGTTCATTCAATACTCCATCGATGAAGAGAAATATGACGAGGCAGCTGTGATTAAGACTCTGGAGTCGATTCACAAGTAGTCGGTGAGATTACAGGCGTCCTCTTCCAGAGCAGGTCTCTGGAAGAGGACGTTTTTATTTGTGCTCTGGAGTCTGTGATCGGGAAACCTGATCGCCCACACGTAGCCCGGCAACTTCGCATCAGTCCCCATAAGTCGTTAGTCGTCCGAGTTTGACCGGATCACGACCCAGTCCGGAAAATCAGTGCTCTCACTCGACGTGTGATGTCTACTGGAAAGACTGGCCAGGAAGGATAGTCTGGGGCATCGCCAATCCTTTTCACGGATGCTTCGGGCGACAGAAAGTCTGTACCATTGGTCTGACGCTGTGCCCCTCGAGAGACTATACCAACCACGGGTTAATTCGATGTCCCACAAAGTACTCATCATCGTCGGCGATGCCACGGAAACCGTCGACACGCTCTATCCCTACTACCGACTTCAGGAAGGTGGATACACCCCCGTGGTCGCTGCACCCGAGAAGCGGGTGTACCAGATGGTGATGCACGAGGTTCGCCCCGGCTGGACGATCACTCGCGAGTGGGAGGGGTATCAGATCAAAGCCGATCTCGCGTTCAGTGAAGTTCGCGAGGAGGACTATCTGGGGATCTTCTTCAGTGGGGGACGTGCCCCCGAATACATCCGATACGATGCCGATCTCGTCCGGATGACCAAGCACTTCTTCGACACCAATAAGCCGGTTGCCAGCGTCTGCCACGGCGTGGAGATTCCCGCCTATGCGGGTTGTGTCCAAGGCCGCCGCATGGCGACTGTCCCGAAATGCCGGTTCGATCTTGAGATCTGCGGAGGGACCTTTGTCGACGCTCCGTGTGTGGTCGACGGGAATCTGGTCAGTGGCCGGACCTTTCACGATCACGGCTATTACATGGGGCCCTGGATGAAGCTGCTCGATACCGCTCGCGATCAGGCGTCGGGGCGGTAATCTGGACCGCGACTACTTCACCGCCAGCTCGATGTTGGTGATTTCCATGATAAACCGCCCGATCAATCGGGTGGCGATATCCCAGTTCTCCTCGCGGAGCCGCTTCGACTCTTTGGGGGGCTGGAAGCTGTGGTCGCCTTCTTTCATCCATTTGAACTGGACACTGGGCGAGAAGGCGTAGCTGGCGACTTCGCCCTTATCGCCGAATGTGTCCCACTCGCCCTGTACGACGATTGCCGGTGTCTGAATCGTGTCGAGCGGTTCGACGCGGTACTGGTCGGGCTTGCCCGTGGCGTGGAACGGAAAGCCCAGGCAGACGACGCCCTGAACATGACACTCGTCTGCAACGGTGGCTGCGG
>CANJZR010000543.1 GCA_947479075.1 Planctomycetaceae bacterium | reverse complement strand
CCAGAAAGCTCGTCGATGCCGAGCGGCAGGAGACCGTCGATGTGGCGGCCCCGGACCTGAAGATCGGCGATCTGGTGATCGTCAAAGCGGGGGAGACCATCCCGACGGACGGCGAGGTCGTCGAGGGCGTCGCATCGGTCGACGAGAGCGCCATCACCGGCGAAAGCGCGCCCGTGGTTCGTGAAAGTGGCGGCGACCGCAGCTCTGTCACTGGGGGGACCCGGGTGATCTCGGACTGGTTGATCATCCAGGTCAAAACGCTTCCCGGGCAGAGTTTTCTGGACCGGATGATCGCGATGGTCGAAGGTGCCAAACGCCAGAAAACCCCCAATGAGATCGCTCTGGCCATCCTGCTGGCGGCATTGACGCTGACATTCCTGCTGGTGGTGGCGACATTACTGCCGTATTCCATCTACAGCGTGTTCGCTTCCGGGGTGGGGAAGCCAATCAGTTTGACGGTACTGGTGGCATTGTTTGTCTGCCTGGCTCCCACCACGATTGGAGCACTGCTGTCGGCGATTGGGATTGCCGGTATGAATCGTCTCAGCCAGGCCAATGTGATCGCGATGTCGGGCCGAGCCGTCGAAGCTGCGGGGGATGTCGATGTCCTGATGCTGGATAAGACCGGGACGATTACGCTGGGGAATCGGCAGGCCACGCGATTCATCCCAGCCTCACACATCGAGGAGCAGGAACTCGCGGAGGCTGCGCATCTGGCCTCCATGGCCGATGAAACAGCCGAGGGCCGCAGCATCGCCGTGCTGGCCAAGAAGCAGTTCGGACTGCGAGGGCGCGATCTGGCGAGCATTAAGCCTCACTTTGTTCCGTTCTCGGCCCGGACTCGCATGAGTGGCATCACTCTCGATGGACACGAAATCAGGAAGGGGGCCGCTGAGGCGGTGGAAACCCACGTTCGATCCCTCGGAGGACAGATGCCCGAGGACGTGCGATCGGCAGTTCAGTCGATCGCCAAGTCGGGCGGGACGCCACTCGTTGTCTGCCGCGATTCGCAGGTGCTTGGCGTCATCGAGCTCAAGGATATCGTCAAAGGCGGAATCAAAGAGCGGTTTGCCGAACTGCGGCAGATGGGGATCAAGACCGTCATGATTACGGGGGACAACCCGTTGACGGCCGCAGCCATTGCCGCGGAAGCCGGGGTGGATGACTTTCTGGCGGAAGCCACGCCAGAAGCCAAGCTGTCGCTGATCCGCGATTACCAGAAGGGGGGCCGGCTGGTCGCTATGACCGGCGACGGGACGAATGATGCCCCCGCACTGGCCCAGGCGGATGTCGCCGTCGCGATGAACAGCGGGACGCAGGCCGCCAAAGAGGCGGGCAACATGGTCGACCTCGATTCCAATCCGACCAAACTGATCGAGATCGTCAACATCGGCAAGCAGTTGCTGATGACGCGCGGGTCGCTGACCACGTTCAGTATTGCGAATGACATTGCCAAGTACTTCGCCATCCTGCCCGCTGCGTTTGCATCGACGTACCCCTCGTTGAGGGCACTCGATCTGATGCGGCTGACCTCGCCCTCCAGTGCGATCCTTTCGGCGGTCATTTTCAACGCCCTCATCATCATCGCTCTGGTGCCTCTGGCCTTGAAGGGGGTCGCATATCGACCCGTGGGAGCCGCTCAGCTGCTTCGAAACAACATGCTCGTTTATGGCCTGGGGGGACTGGTCGTGCCGTTCATCGGCATCAAGGCGATCGATCTGTTTCTCACAGTTTGCCATCTGGTTTAAGGAGTGATTCACATGTTCACACAACTTCGCACCTCATGTCTGATGCTGTTAACTCTGACGATCCTGACCGGGGTCATCTATCCCCTGGCTGTCACCGGAGTGGCCCAGGTCGTCTTCCCGACGCAGGCGAATGGCAGCCTGCTGAAAATCGACGGGCGAGATGCTGGCTCGGAACTGATCGGTCAGTCATTCACCCAACCGAAATACTTCTGGGGGCGTCTGTCGGCGACGGGACCTCGCCCCTACAACGCAGAAGCATCGAGTGGGTCTAACTTTGGCCCCTTACATCCCGAGCTCAAAGCCGCAGCTGAGAAACGGATCTCCGCGTTGACAGCGGACGGGACACCAGCGACCTCAATCCCCGTCGACCTGGTGACATCATCGGGCAGTGGCCTCGATCCTCACATTTCACCGGCCGCTGCAGAGTTTCAGGTACCGCGCGTTGCCAAGGCTCGGGGTTTGTCGGAGGATCAGGTGAGAGCGGTGATCGCAGCTCATACACTGGGACGGCAGTTTGGAGTACTGGGTGAGCGGGGAGTCAACGTGCTGCAGTTGAATCTCGCGCTCGATGGACTTCGCACTCAGGAGTAATGGTGTCGCATGGAAGAGAACCGCCCGAATCCTGATGCCTTGCTGGCCCAGATCGAGGCCGAATCACCCGCATCCAGCCGTGGATCGTTGCGGATCTTCTTCGGATACGCCGCAGGTGTAGGTAAGACATATTCCATGTTGAAGTCTGCCCAGCTGGCGTCGCAGCAGGGGCAAGAGATCGTCGTGGGCTATGTCGAACCTCACGCCCGGCCCGAGACGCAAGCCTTGGTCGCGGGGCTCGAGATTCTCCCCGTGCGGGAGTTCTCACATCGAGGAGTCTCGCTGCGGGAGTTTGACATCGATGCGGCTCTGGCTCGTCATCCAGAGATCCTGCTTGTGGACGAACTGGCCCATTCCAACGCCGTGGGATCCAGGCATGACAAACGCTGGCAGGATGTCGAGGAGTTGTTGCATGCGGGGATCAACGTCTGGACCACACTCAATGTTCAGCACATCGAGTCGCTGAATGATGTCGTGGGGCAGGTGACCGGAGTCACCGTCCGGGAGACAATCCCCGACCATGTCTTCGATGCCGCGGATGAGCTAGAACTGGTCGACGTGACCCCCGACGAGCTTCTGCAGCGACTGAATGCGGGCAAAATTTACCTGCCAGAGCAGGCACAGCGTGCGATTGAGAAGTTCTTCCAGAAGGGCAATCTCGCGGCATTGCGTGAGCTGTCGATGCGTCAGGCCGCGCGGCGTGTCCATGACGATGTGCAGTCGGCTCGTCAGCAACGATCGATCAAACATCCCTGGGCGACCAACGAACGGCTGCTTGTATGCGTCGGACCAAGCCCGACAACTGCGAGAGTCATACGCACCGCCAAGCGGATGGCAGCTGCGCTCGATGCGCCGTGGACTGCGCTCTCGGTCGATCTGACGGGAGCGCCGACTCGGAGTCCGACAAAGCAGCAGATCTCACAACATTTCCGTCTGGCCGAGAACTTGGGGGCCGAGACCCTGACACTCGCCGGGAGCGATGTCGTGGGAACGCTGCTGGACTATGCCCGCGCCACGAACGTCACCAAGATCCTCATTGGAAAGACCAATCAGCCACGCTGGAAGAGGTTTCTGTTCGGAACCGTGGTCGATGACCT
>CANJZR010000542.1 GCA_947479075.1 Planctomycetaceae bacterium | reverse complement strand
ATCTTGGTCCGTTTGGCAGGAGCCTTGGCCCCCTCTGCCGTCTCATCCTCGGCCTTCTCGGGTTCGACTTTTTTGAAGGCCGACTGCTCCTCGTTCGCTTCCGGTGTCTGCGGAGCAACCGGGATCAGCTCAATCCCCGCTGGAAATGTCAGCCCGAACGTCCGGACCTTGCCCCACGACGGCCTCCAACTGGGAACAAACCCAGTGGAACTCAGCAGAGCCTTGGCCTCGGCGGTGACCTGCGGCGGACGTTTCAGGGCACTGTTCATCCCCGTGATGTGAATGCCGGGCACAGGCAGTGCCAGACCCGCCGGAGTGGTGATAATCTCCGCGGCGGTGTCAGTCTGATTCGTCAATTCGCTGCTCATGCAGTCGCTCGTTTCCATCCCTGGTCCCGATTGGCCCACACCCTCAAGTCTTAAGGGGCGTCACTCACGCGGCGGCTCCCGCTCGCAACGTCTCCTGCAAGGCTTCGCGAACTCGCTCCAAGGGCTCGATGAGGTCCGCATCGGCGGGGAACGACTTCGCAATCTCGCCGACCAGAGCGAAATCGTCCGGAAAATCAGGGTGCAGCTTCAGAAAATGCGCTCCAGCCCGGATCAGGCCTTCCGATCCGGAGTGGGACTTGGGCAGTATCAGACAAACGGGTAAAGCCACGACCGTTCGCAGGGCCAGCATCTCCGGCTGATCGCTGACGATCACCTGAGGCTTGACCTGCAGTCGCTCAAACAACGTCTTGCCAATCAACTCCGCGCACACGAATGAATTCAGTGTGGGACCGTACAGGATCTCCTGCGTGCGGTTCGGCTTGACGGGTGTCGTACATTGAAACTCGAGCGGTCGCCCCAGTTGGTTTGTCACCAGCAGGCCACCGACAAACCCGGTGCCCGACAGATTGACCACCCCCAGGAAACCCAGCTGCGCTTTGGGTGCCGCCTGTGCCATTGATTCCCCATCCCTAGGTCCACATCAATCAGCCCTGTCCTCGTTTTGAGGATAAATCCAGAGGAATTGATGTGAGTTGGTTCCGTGTTGACCTCTCCCCCGGCCAAGCCTGACCTGCGGGAGATCAAGGGGAGCATCGGTCAGCTGAGGCACTGGACTTGAAGCGCGCCACAGAGTTCCGTTCGTAGTGAACAAATCGCTGGACAGCCGCAACTGATTGAGCGGTCGTGCCTTGCAACGTGCGCATGGACACATCCACAAGCAGGCACTGCATGGCGTCCGGCGAAACGAGCCGCTTGTTCCAGTCGGCGGCAGTTTAGGAGTCAGTCAAACTTAAACGGCCCTACCGGTCGGGCAGCATACGGAGACTAATCGAGCCCGAGCGTCGACATCTCGACGACCTCTTCCAGCGCGCCATTCTTTTCGACTTTCAGTCGAATTCCCACGGGGCTCGATCCACCTCTCCAGGTGTAGACCATGTAGTCGACGCCGTCTTTGGTCTCTCGTTTGAATTCGGGCTTCCCCTCGATCAACGGCTCAATGTCGCTGGGCTTCAATCCCTCCGGAGTGACTTCCGGATCATGTTTCCGCAGTGCTTCGGAGATCTTCGCGATTGAAGAGTCATAACCGGCAATGTGCTGCCGCTGACTCCAGACGTAATACCCGCCCCCCATCAGACTCAAGGCGATTACCATTCCAATCACCCCGGCGAGGACAGGGACCCATGGAAACTCAGCCTTCTTCTTGGCCTTCTTTTTCTTGCCGGGAATCGGTCGTTTGCCTGAGGACATAACACGGATCTGCTGCAAAAGGAATGAACTTCAATCGACGTCCTATCATGGCAGTTCCTGGCCCCCGGTCCAAGGGTTCACGACTGGGTTTTGAGGTCGCCACATCTTTCCTCCCCCGATCTTCCACTCCACTTGAGTACATCAAAACCCTCTCCCGGGTTCTCGTACGTCGACCAGATGCCTATCATAAGACAGGCCGTCGCGGTCCGGTCTCCCACCTGCCTGATCCCACCTCTACGCGTGTCGAATCTCCAGCATGTTTGATGAGACCCCCACCCATTTCACCTCCGATTCCCTTTTGAGTTTCGATTACGACCCGCGAACACGTGTCGTCTTCGGAGCCGGTCAGTTGTCCCAGCTGGGCTCCCTCGCCCGGGAGATCGGAGGATCATCGATCCTGCTCGTCTCCGACCCCGGCATCCGCCAGGCCGGTCACGAAGCGCGAGCCCGGCAATCGCTGCAAGAGGCCGGCTTTACAGTGCATGTCTTTGCTGAACTGCAGCCCAACCCCACGACAGATGATGTCGATCGCGGCGTCGAATTCGCTCGTGGAAAGTCGATCGACATCCTGGTTGGCCTGGGTGGCGGCAGCAGCATGGACGTGGCCAAGGGGATCAACTTTCTGCTGACCAACGGCGGGAAGATGGAGGATTACAAGGGGACTGGCCGCGCCACCCAGCCGATGCTCCCGCTGATCGCCATCCCCACGACTGCAGGAACTGGAAGCGAAGCCCAGTCCTACTGCGTCATCGGGGATGCCCGGACTCACATGAAGATGGCCTGCGGTGACAAGAAGGCTGCAGCCCGAATCGCCCTGCTCGATCCCGAACTCAGCGTCACCATGCCCGCTTCAGTCACCGCTGTGACGGGAATTGATGCCATCAGCCATGCGGTCGAAAGCTACGTCAGTAAGGCCCGCAATCCGGTCTCGATGCTGATGGCCCGGCGAGCCTGGAACCTGCTCTGTCGCGCGTTTCCAGTTGTACTTCGCGAGCCGCAGAACGTGGCTGCCCGCGGAGCGATGCTGCTCGGTTCGCATCTGGCGGGAGCGGCGATTGAGAACTCCATGCTGGGGGCGACGCACGCTCTGGCGAATCCACTCTCAGCACACTTCGGAATGATTCACGGGCATGCCATCGCAATCATGCTCCCCCACGTTGTGCGGTATAATTCCAACTCCGTCATTGCCGAGTACGGGACACTGGCCGAGGACGCCAAACTGTGCGATCGCCAGGACCCCGAGGCGGGCGATTTGTTGGCGATGTTCCTGCGAAATCTGGCAACGCGAGCAGGATGTCCATCGTCACTCGTGGGGTGCGAAGGAGTCAGTGGACTCGTCTCGACTCTGGCGAGTGAAGCTGCGTTGCAATGGACGGGTCAGTTCAATCCGCGCCCGGTCGATGCCCCCTCTCTTCGGGAGCTGTATGAATGTGCCATGAAGTAAGCAGTCGACTGTGGTCAATCGGCAGTGAACCGTGGAAGACGCTGGTCTTGTCACTCGCTCTGCTCTGCGTATCGACGGTGGCAGTGGCCGGTGACTGGACGATGTTCCGCGCTGACCCAGCCTTACAGGGAGTTGCGACGGACGCCCAGATTCCCGATCAACCTCGGGTGTTGTGGGAGATCGAAACGGTCGATGGAGTCGCTTCAACGCCCGTGATCATGGGGCAGAATGTCTACGTCGGCACGGTGCAGGGCGAT
>CANJZR010000541.1 GCA_947479075.1 Planctomycetaceae bacterium | reverse complement strand
GGCTCTTCATCTTAAGCTTAAGGTAGTCAAAGTCAGGTGTGCGATACTCATTCCACTCGGTGACGATGGTCAGGCAGTCGGCGCCGGTGGCTGCGTCGTAGTGGTGGTCGTGGTAGGTCAGCTTGTTGCCGTAGATGGCTTCGACGTTCTCGATGGCGACCGGGTCGTTGACGTGGACCTCAGCTCCTTCGGCGAGCAACTGGTCGATCAGCACGAGGGCTGGGGCTTCGCGGATGTCGTCGGTCTTCGGCTTGAAGGCCAGACCCCAGACGGCGATCTTCTTACCCTTGAGCTGGCCGCTGAAATGCTCGCTGATCTTGCTGAAGAGCACGTTCTTCTGCTGGTTGTTGACGTTGTCGACAGCTTCCAGCATGTTCAGCTTCATCCCCTTTTCGCGAGCGACGCTGAACAGGGCGCGGACATCCTTGGGGAAGCACGAGCCACCATAGCCGACGCCGGGGAACAAGAACGCAAACCCGATTCGTTGATCGTGGCCGATGCCGCGACGGACATCATTGATGTCGGCCCCGACTCGCTCACACAGATTGGCCATCTCGTTGATGAAGCTGATCTTCGTAGCGAGCAGACAGTTCGCCACGTATTTGGTCATCTCGGCACTTTCGAGGCCCATGGCGAGGTAGGGCTTCTCGGTGCGGAGGAAGGGCTTGTACAGCTCCTGCAGCAGATCGGCTGGCTCCGGACGATCCGAGCCCACGACCACACGGTCGGGCTTCGTAAAGTCATCGATCGCACAGCCTTCTTTCAGGAACTCAGGGTTTGAGGCGACATCGACATCGCGCCCCAGCAGCTCCTTCAGGCGGTTGGCCACCTTGCGATTGGTTCCGACCGGAACGGTACTCTTGATGACGACCACGGTGTGCGTCGACAGATGCGGTGCAATGGAGTCCGCAGCTGCGAAGAGGTATTTGAGGTCGGCGGAACCGTCATCCCCTTGGGGCGTACCCACGGCGAGGAAGACACAGTTGGCGCCGGGGACGCATTCAGCGACCTGGGTGGTGAACTTCAGGCGGCCATGAGCGACATTGCGGGTGACCATCTCGGACAGCCCTGGCTCATAGATCGGGATGTCACCCTGCTTGAGCCGTTCGACTTTCTTCTGATCGATGTCGACGCAGACAACGTCATTCCCGCTATCCGCGAAGCACGTTCCCGTGACGAGGCCAACATACCCCGTGCCGATCATGACAATTCTCACAACGCTTCTCCTGGCGGGTGGTTCCGCACGCAGCCCAAACGAACAGATCAAGGTTCTGTACCAGACAGCATACCATCAATTCCAGTCTGCCCTTCCGCAGACCATGAATTGAACCGTCGGTCCCTGTTGCACTGAATCATGATCTGTGATTGATTGATACAGTCCCCATCAATGAAAAAACCTGTGGAATCTGGACAATTGCTGTCCCTGATTCCACAGGTGTGTCAGTCATAATCGTCACTGTCGGACGATTCGATTTCGGATCCCGGATTAGCGGGCCTTGATAGACAGCCAGCCATCGCGGGCATCAATACCGACGATCGTCAGGTTGACGTTCTTGCCCTGAATCTCCTTCGTGAACTCACCCTTGAGCTTCTTGTTGGGAATCGCTCGCTGGATGTTCTGACGAATGACACCACTGCGGGTGATCTGCAGACCGGGGTTGTCGACGGGAGTAATCGGCTTCACGCTGACATTGCCGCGCTCCAGCAGAACTTCCTTCCCTTCGATTTTGAAGCTGAGGGGGACCGTGATGATCTGAGTGGGGATCTCGTCGCCGTTTTCTGGCTTCAGACCGGCACGCAGGATGAACTTGACCTGGCCACCATCAGCCTGGAAGCGGATCGGATCGACGGAATCAAAGACCAGCGTATTGTCCACGGGCTTCTCGCCTTCGGGCACTACGGGATCTGGGATGTCGACGTCCTTGCCCATCAGCTTGGAAAGTCGCTCTTTGAGGACCTTGCGGACTTCCGATTCCTTCATCGTCTTGCCAGCGAACTCGAAGCGGTCCGCACTGTTGCTCATCAGGCTCTCGTGAACCTGAATCAGGATTCCATTCGCTGGAATCGCGATGTTCGGAGCAGGGCTGGCACCTCCCAGTTCGTCACTCTCCATCAGGCGACTGCGAATCGAGGTGTCGCTGTCGGTGCTGCTCCAGTTCATCGTGTCTGGATACATGCCCTGCTCACGCAGAGGCCCCCAAACGCGGGTCTCCAATTCCATGTTGGCCTTGTCGAACTTCGACTGAGCTTCGCTGTCGAGGCGGGGACCCACTTCGTCGCGGATCTGGCTGGCGGTGTAGGCATTGGCTTCGCCGGCCTTGCCTTGAGCCACATCGAGAGCGATTCCCTCAGCGATACGGCCAAACAGCGGTACACCACTGAGACGAGTTCTGGCTGCGTAGAACTGGGTGTTGGCACTGACCCCGACGGTTGCGGGTGAAGAGGTGATCTTATGGCCATCCATGAAGATCGCCTTTTCGGCGTGGAAGTTGTGGTAGCCGGTCGAAAAGACCGTCGCATCTTGCGTCGTACCGGAGGTGTTGGCTCGCACCGTACCGTCAACCGTCAGAGCGATGTAGGCCTTGTCGCCGCTGGGACGCACGTCGACGCTGACGTTGGTCGTTGTGCACTGCGAGCCGTTAATCCGGGCACCCATCACACACTGGTTCACCCACGATGACTCACTGCGGCTATCGCCCATCACGCGGCGGAGTAGGCCTTCCGAAGTGATCACTCGCAGGTTGTAGTTGTAGTAGTGGGCACACATCAGATCGGACAGCTTCGCTCCACCGTCTGGTGCAATCGCCTTCAATTGAGTGTAGGCCGTGCGGGTATTCGTGGCAGCCTGGTTGGAGCCAGTCGCCTCATACTCATCGAGAGCGGCAAGGAAAGCACCAGCCAGCTCACGCAGCTTCGTGCGGGTTTCAGGTCCCGGTGGAGACGAGATCGTGGCCGAGGTGGCACTGACGGCACTGTTCAGGCCCGTGATCGATGGCCGAGCCAGAAATTCCTTCTGGGCGTCAGTCCACTCAGGAGCTGGCGTGAGCTTTGTCCCGAGCTTCTTGAAGAGTTCAATCGACGAAGGGGATCCGTCAGCGGCCTTCACGGTCGAATCGAGCGAGTCGAGTTCGAGGTAGGGGATCCACAGTTCGCCCGCCTGGAACGAGGCCAGGTCTGCTCGCACAGCTGCGATCGCTGACTTGAGATTCCCGTAGGACTTCTCGACGTTCGCCTTGTGGGTCGCTTCTGGATCGGATTCGAGGATGTCGAGGATTGCGGTGTTGAACTCGACGCGACGGGCCAGGAGGCCGTGGAGATCAGCCAGTGGTCGGTGCAGCTGGGTGTAGGACACGTCATTCAAGGCAGTCTGCATGACGGCCACTTTGGCCTTCAGCTTGGCCAACAGATCGCGTTGAGCGGCGACATCCAGTGGATCCT
>CANJZR010000540.1 GCA_947479075.1 Planctomycetaceae bacterium | reverse complement strand
CTTCTCGTCGGTCTGCATGACGTTCGTCCCGACGATATCGGCAGGCATGAGGTCGGGCGTGAACTGGATGCGTTTGAAGTCGAGGTCGAGTACCTGCGACATCGCCTTGATCAGTTCAGTCTTGCCGAGCCCGGGCACGCCTTCCAGCAGCACGTTGCCCCCGCAGAAGAGAGCGGTCAGTGCTGCCTCGACCACCCGGCCCTGGCCGACGATCAGCTTGCCAATCTCGGCCCGCACTGCCTCGAATGTCGCCGCGAAATCCTGAGCCTCCGCCTTCATCGCCGCCATATCCAGCGGCGAGGTGTTCACATCAACTGCGGGATTACTGCTTGTGGGTGTATTCATCGTAGGAACTCGATGGTGGGATTGATGGTTGATCGATAGAAGAGGATGCAGGTTGAACAACGTCAGTGCTCTCAGCCACTTTCAGGCTGAATACTGACAACTGACCACTTCTCCCCCTTACTTCTCCCCGTCCTGCTGTCGCTTCCGTTTCAGGTCGAGCAATCGACTGGTCGTCGACGTGTCCTCGACCGGCTTCTTCGGGGACGATTGTGGAGACGGCTTCGGCGCGGGGGCCGAGGTGTGATCGGGAGTTGCTTGAGGCTGGTTCATGAAAACCGGCGGCGCGGCGGTAACAGACGACTTTGGCTTGACCTCAGTGCGCTGGCCCTTGAGCTGGCTGCTGACTTCCTGCTTCTTGGCCAGCAAGGTGCCCATCGTGGCGGTAGTGGCCTGCGACTTGCCGAAGCCCAGGCTGTTCCAGATCATCTTCCAGTCCAACTGGATACGCCGGATTCCCACGTCGAGCGGGATCAGAAAGCACATCGCAATCAGAAACCAGTCGAAAACTGGCTGCGAGGTGGTCTTGGTCTGACGACGGTTGAAGATCTGTTCGGAGTCCTTTTCCGCATTCCCTGTATCGGTGAGCATCTGTCCGCCTGTTTGCTCCTGGATCTGGCGCAGGATGTTCCAATTGCTGGTGAACTTCAGATACTCGGGTGAGTAACTCACGATGAAGCCGCCCGTGGTACGGTCCTCGCGCTGGCCCGCTTTCCCCAGCAGAGTGACCTGATACCTCCCCGCCCCCCACTGCGGGAACTGGGCCTGATAGCGACGTGGGGCCACCTGTTTCAGGGTGATCATTTCACGGCGATCGTTGGGGCCGGAGACCTGGGCAGCGACTTCCAGGAACATCTCCTCGGGATGGAAATCCTCCGCCATCACAACGCCCTCAGCCCCTGTGGAGTAGGACCACATCCGCAGGTGACCAGGCTGCCGCACACGTGAGATCCGAATCATCAGCTGCTTGATGAATGGCTCGAACTTCTCCCAGTTCACCCAGTTCTTACCGAGGAAGCTGGCGAAGTCGGCCGTGTAAGCAGCCGTCGTCCCCAATCCATACCGCCAGACGGCGAGGATCGGATCATTGATGTCTCCATCTCCCTCGGGGCGGGTGAAGAGGATTTCCTCGGGAAGACCGGTTTCCTTCAGTGAGGTCAGCACATACCCATCGAGATGCGGGATCGTCTCAATCCCTCGCATCACAGGAGAGACGAATCCCTGTTGAACCGTGACATCTCCCTTGAACACCATATTCCGCTTCAGCGTGCGAGCTTCCTTAAAGAAAATCGTCGGTAGCTTGTTCGGATCATCGGGGAAGTAGTAGCGTCCCTTGGTCAGCTCTGCGATGGATCGCATGATGCTGACTTCCTGACCTCCATGCGGGAAGATCGACACGGTGGAAATCGAAATCCCCTCCGTGACGAACGACTTCAGCAATTGCTGCGGCGGAGGAACCGGGTCGCCGTCCGAAATGATGATCATGTGTTTGGAGGCTGCATCGCTCTTCACCAGCGCCTTCAGCCCCAGTTCCATCGTCGGTGCAAAGGCTGGCATGTCACCCGGCTCGGCGGCGTTGATCTTCGTCGCCATCGCTTCGTAGTCGCCGACATCGTTCAGTTCGACCACCCATTGCTCTTTCCCTTCGTAATCAATAACGCCGATCTCATCACGACCACTCAGAACCTTGATCGCCTCCTTCGTGATGCGTTTCGCCCAGGTGTTTCCCTCGGGGAATTCACACGTATGCAGAATGATCGCGAGTGCCCCCTTCGGCAGCACTTTCTTGTTCGTGACATCCATACTGACGGGCAAACAGTCCTCGACGACTGTCTTGTGGTATCCCCCCGGGCCAAAGCTGCGGGCTCCGCCGACCATCAGAAATCCAGTCCCCTCGTTGAAGACGGCATCGTGCATCGCCTGCATCTGTGCTTCATCAAGCGAGAACCGCTCCACATTGCACAGGATGATGCAGTCATAGGGCAGCAGAGACAGGGCATCCCTCGGCACGTTGAGGGCCGGGATCACTTCCACTTCACGTTCTGCATTCTTCAGCGCTCGGAGGAGGGCCTTATATTCCTCTTCGGTTCCCGTGGGATCGGTCACAATAAGGACCTTTCCCTTCCCCTCGATATAAAGATATCCATCAGCCCGATTGTTCTGGACCAGGTGGTCCTGCCCCTCCTCCGGCTCAATCGTTGCCTGGTATTCCAGATATCCGGGCGTCTTCAGCTCCATCGGCAGGTCATAGCGATTCTTGCCTTGCTGATAGGTGATCGGCACATCGGCGATCAGCTGGCCATTCTCCGTCAGCTTCAGTCGCCCCTTCCCCGCCTGCAGCGAAGAAACGACCACAGACGCGTCGTACTTCTCCCGCAGCTGCACTCTCTGCGGCAGTTCCAGTCGCTCGATCCACACCTCTTTGTCGTAGCTGTATTCGATCGGCAGCACATCGACCGCGATCCCACGCCGGACGAGATCGTCGATTACGGGCTTCAAGTTACCCGCGGTCTCCGCTCCGTCGCTGATCAGTACAATCCGTCCTCGCGTATCCTCCGGCAACATCGCTGCAGCCAGTGACAGACTCTGCTCGATATTCGTCGCATCGGGACTGATGCGGGAGTTCAGAATGATGCTCCCGCCTTCCAGTGGAAACGCCTCGCGCGGGGGCAACTCCACCGCAGCGTTCGATGCAAAGGTCACGAGTCCCGCTTCGTCCTGGTCGGGCTTGTTGCCGACGACCTTGGCGATGTACTCCGCCCCCTTCTCCGAGGAAGTCCGTCCGATCGAATCGGAACTATCGAGCGCAAACACGACCGACAGACGATTGGTCGAACGCACCGAACGCGGTTCCGCCAGCAGAGCCAGAAAGAGCCCGAGCAATGCCAGACGCACCGCCAATGCGGCAATCGCCCGGCCACGGGACAACCCGTGGTACCCATTGCGATGCATCCACCAGACCCAGAACGCCAACGGAGTCAGTGCGAACGCCAAGGGCTGCATGAACTGCATGACGTGATAACGCTGCAGCAGCCAGATTCCCAGGAGATAGCTGGCGACCAGGAGCGATACGCCCAGCAGCCCACGCCATTTCAGCG
>CANJZR010000539.1 GCA_947479075.1 Planctomycetaceae bacterium | reverse complement strand
CATAGATTGCACCGGCAGAGCTCTTACCGTCGGCACCTTTTGACTTCGTTTGGAATAGCTTTCTTACGCGAAGTGTATTGTCATCTACTTTGTAGATATCCGCGAGCGAATCATGTTCAGCGGGGGACAACTCGAACTTCAATTCTATCCAAGAATCGTCATCTGCGGTTTTCAAAAATGGAAAGTCATTGCCTTGTTTGAATTTGAAACCGTCTTTCTCATAGAACGCCCGGATACCATCGATAAAGGTACTCTTTCCAGCATTATTTGGTCCGACTAAGAGACTGTATGGATGGAACTGCACCTCTTGTTCAAGGATGCCTCGGAAGTTATGGAGCTTGACACTGAGAAGGTTCATAGGTGATTCAGTCTCGGGTGTGCAATACGCTCAACTCACCACTTGGCAGGGTGTCGCGTAGAGGGGTACGGGTGCGGGATTGGAGATGGATTTATTGGATGTGTGTGAAGTATAGGTTTCGACGTGCGTTCGTATGCTTCCATCACGGTAGTGCGGGTTTTCCGCAACATCTGGGGCACAGGCATTGGAGGTATGATTGCAAGTTGCTCTCGCCCAAGCAACGGCCTCCCAGTGTCCTCCTCGCTTCTGTTTGCTGGCATACAGCGGTGCCACCTCGGGCCCCCGCGTCGGCGCTTTCAATTCTTCCGGCGATCTGGCATATTGTCGATTCATCCAATTCTCGGTTAGTTTCGAATTCGCCGCGCTCCGGAGATCTACTGATGCGTTCAGGACTACTTCGATTTGTCTTTGTACTCGCCCTCTTCGGAGGGACGTTGTCCTCTCGCGTCGTCGAGGCCAAAGATCCCAAGACACTCGATTTGTCGAACGCGGTTGTGGTGAATCTGAGCAAGGGGTCCGTGGCGGCGAAGGCACCGGAAATCCTGATCGACGAGGTCGCCAAACGTACCGGGATTCGCATTCCTCTCGTGGCTAGCCCACCAGACGATAAACGTCCGCGAATCGTGATTCGAACGCTTTCAGAGTCTACAAACATCCAGATGCCCGACGGGTTGGAGCGTCCCGCTCGGGGCGATGCCTACGCGATATGGGTCGAATCGTCGTCAGCTGCGACAACCGTGACGCTGCTGGGATACGACGAGCGAGCGACACTCTATGCTGCTGGCCGGCTGCTGCGCCTGATGTCCATGACGCAGGGCAAACTCGAAATGCCGGCGGAGCAGCGACTCTCCTCTGCTCCCGATGTTCTGATTCGCGGCCATCAGCTCGGCTATCGTAATTCGGCGAACAGTTACGACGCCTGGGATGTGAAGCAGTATGAGCAGTATCTCCGCGATCTGATTGTGTTTGGGACGAATGCCATCGAGCTCATCCCGGCCATGAAGCCGGATGTCCCCCAGAATCCGTTGATGCCCCTCAGCCCCTGGGACATGAACCGCAAATTATGCGATCTCTGTGACGGCTATGGACTCGAAGTCTGGATGTGGGTGCCGGTCTTATCGAATGTGGAAGATCCCCAGCAGGCCGTCCAGGAGCTGGACCAATGGCGCAAACTCTTTCAATCGTGCTCGCGGATTGACCATATCTTTGTCCCAGGCGGCGATCCTGGTGAGACGCCCCCGGAAATCTTGCTGCCGTGGCTGAAGCAGATGGCGGACATGCTGCATGAATCGCATCCGAAGGCAGGCGTCTGGGTTTCCAATCAGGGGTTCACGCCTGACAAGAACGAGATCTTTTTCGGATACTTAAGAGAACACGAGCCCGACTGGCTGAATGGAGTGGTATTCGGACCGTGGGTCAAGCACACTCTCGCCGAGGCCCGCGCACGCACGCCGCGCAAATATCGCATCCGCCTCTATCCCGACATCTGTCACACGCTCCGATGTGAGTATTCGGTTCCCGACTGGGATCCGGCGTTCTGCCAGGCGCTCGGACGCGAACCGTACAACCCTCGTCCGCGGGCGATGGCCCACATCCACAATTCCCTTGCTCCGCTGTTCGATGGCTTCGGGACGTACTCGGACGGCATTAACGACGACGTCAACAAAATCGTCTGGAGCGCTTGCGGTTGGGATCAGAAGCAAAGCGTCGATGAGATCCTCACGGACTACGGCCGCTACTTTATTGATTCGGAACTGGGGCCCGACGTGGCGCAAGGGCTCCTTGCGCTCGAGGACAACTGGCGCGGGCCACTGGCAACCAATGACCGGATTGAAGGCACGCTCAAACGTTGGCAGCAGATTGAACGCCGACACCCCCAAATTGCCAAGACCAACTGGCGTCTCCAGCTGCCGCTGTTGAGGGCCAATTACGACGCATACCTGAAACAGCGTCTTATCCGGCACAATGAGATTGAGGACACGGCCATCGAAAGTCTTAGCAAGGCGTCAGATGTCGGAGTGGCAACAGCCATTGCCAGCGCCCGCAAGACGCTCGCTCTGCACGAGACCGACAAGACCGCCCACGACTTGCACAACCGCCTCATGGAACTTGGTCGGCAGCTCTCCGATTCGATCGGGATGCAACTGGATACACCGAACTTCGGTGCCAACCATCCGGAGCGCGGCGTCATCCTCGACTATCTCGACTTTCCGCTCAACGACAGCCCCTGGCTCGAGGCACAGTTCGTCGAGATCCTGGCTCTCAACGACACGCAGGAGCAGCTGCGGAGAGTTCAGCAGATTGTGAACTGGGAGAATCCCGGCCAGGGCGGCTTCTATGACGATTTGGGATGCGTCGGCAAACAGCCGCATCTGTTTCCCATTGCGAGTGAAGACACATGGAAGAAGGATCCCAGTTTCATCAGCACCCCGCAGTCCGAATTCGGAGGCCGCGAGAACTACGCCCCGTTGAGGCTCAGTTCCCGGAAACTCTCTTGGTGCAACCAGGCGGAAACGCTGTATGGGACCCCACTGCGGATGCGCTATGAAAACCTCGATCCGGCTGCATCGTACCGCCTGCGAGTGACCTACGCCGGACGTTTTCATGCGAAGATGCGACTCCTGGCTGATCAGGCGCATGAGATCCACGGTCCGCTGTCGCAGCCCAAGGATCTGTGGCCCGTGGAGTTCGACGTCCCGGCCCAGGCCACCGCCGACGGCGTCCTCGAGCTGCAATGGGAACTGATTGAGCAGCGCGGTTGTCAGGTCGCGGAAGTGTGGCTGCTCAAACAACCCGCCGCCGCACCGCGTTAAAATCTGAGCGTATGTTGAATCGTCGGGTGCCACTGGCGAGGGCTTTGACTCGCCAGTGCTGGACGCGTGAAACGGTTAAGGCCAGAGTCGCCACGCGGCATCGAGTGTATTCACTGGCGGCCCAAAGCGACCGCCAGTGCCACCCGCCGCCCAGGTTGCTTGTAACCTTTGGGGGACGCAGACCGTGGAGGCTTCACCCGATTGAGCGGTCGATTCACCAACGGTTAGGCTGATACCGGCTTCGCTGCAGGTAGCCGGGACAGAATTGGCTGGT
>CANJZR010000538.1 GCA_947479075.1 Planctomycetaceae bacterium | reverse complement strand
GGCAGCGTCGGTGGCCACTCGCAGCTCGGTCCGGGTCAGATGAATATAGGCCGTATCCACGCTCAGCATGGTCGTGGCGATCAGGATCGCGAAAGCCGTCGCCGCGAGAATGACAATCACGCCTCGGCGCGTAGAACGTCCCTCCGGACGTGATCCGCAGAGGCTGGCCATTGGTGGTCTTTGCTCTTCTTGCATAATATCGGCCAGTCATCCGGCTGCATCTCGAACACCCTACAACCGGGGCATCGTGGCCGAACCAGTGAGCGTCGTACTTCGAAACACCCGTGAGACTCCCAGTGAGTTGTTGGCGACAGAAGCAGACACGTTGACCGTGATCGGCGTACCGGGCGAAGTACCGGACGTGATCGCCGTACAGGTCACGGTCGCCCCCCGGATGTTTCTGGCAGCCAGCATCGTCTGGCAAACCTGCTGAGCATCGGAAGTGGTTCCGCCCGCACCGCTGGCAATCCGCACGCCCTCATAGGCAATGCTGGTCAGCGACTGCTTCAGATAGATCGCATTGGTCGACTCGATGGCCCCGAGCGTGACCAGCACCATCACCGGCAGACAGACAGCCAGTTCGACTGTCGCTGTTCCGCGACGGACAGGTGATGATGCAACGGAACGACGAGAAAACATCACAACACCAGGAGCGAGGGTAGGCCGACTCCTGAAAACCTATAACGCGCAGCTCAGCACGGCGAAGGAGGCAAGCAAATCACCTTCGATTCCTGGAAGATGGGTGACTGCGGTATCGATCATTCCGTCGTGTTACAAAAAGCAACGCCTCCAAAGCGTATCTGCGACAGGACTTGGCGCGAATTACCCGATTGAGAATGGATTAGGATTCGAACAACTGCAAACGGGGATGACCGCCAGGTAGCCGCCCTGAATGGCAGGTGTCCGCCGGCACTCATCTCGAACATCGACGGGTGCTCCCCCCGGTGAGACGACAATCCTAAGCCAACGGCAGCAGCACATCGCACGGCTTCATCGGTTCCGCAGAGAACGCTTCCTGTTTCTCCAGCGGCAGGATGGCATTCGCATACTCCCAGATCTGATCGGGGGTCTCAAACAGCTGGTCATACAATCCGTCGTTATCGTATTCGCAATTGTCGGTCGAATAGTCCCGACAGATCTGCGGACGGGTCTCGTAGATCCCGCACATGTTGTCGGGCTGCAGGTGGTCGCATTTGTTGAACACGCACAGGTACCACGTTCCCGAGTCGACAAACACTGACACCCGGCCGTGGAGCATGAACCAGCGAATGTTCTCGAAGTCGTTCAGTTCGGTCGGCGTCTCCATCGGCAGCGCGAAATAGCTGCAACATCGAGCAGTGCAATACTGACACAGGAACTCTCCCGGCTTCAGGTCGGCGCGTTTCACAAGATCTTTTGGCATCAGGACACCGGGAGAGAAAACGAGGTTCGCTGGTCTCACACTTGGCGAGAAACCAGATGACCTGAGTGTAATCAACGGCAAGCCGGGAAGGCAGCGAAACAGCGACAAGACGGGCTGACAAGCAAAGCCCCGTTACGCCTTCTTCACAAACTCCGACTTCAACTGCATCGCACCGAACCCTTCGATCTTGCAGTCGATGTCGTGATCGCCTTCGACCAGCCGGATGTTCCTGACCTTGGTCCCAACCTTCACCACCGAGGATGAACCTTTGACCTTCAGGTCCTTCACCACCGTGACTGAATCGCCGTCCTTGAGTTCATTCCCGAACGCATCCTTCCAGACTTTCTTCCCCTCCGAGGGAGACTCCGCAGCGGCCGGGTTCCACTCATGATCGCATTGCGAGCAGACGAGCAGGCTGCCGTTCTCGTAGGTGAACTCCGAGTGACACAGGGGACAGGGCGGCAATTCGTTCATGGCGGTCACTTTCGATTGTCAACTCAAAATTGGGATCACACTGGCTCTGGACCTCTTCGACAGAGCCATGGCCCCCTCGACTTTCTCGAAGCCTTCCCAGCGAAGTCGCCCTGCAAAATAGCATCTCAGCGAATCCAATCGCCATTCCATCTACCGAACAACCGTCATGTCCAACTGCCCCGCTCAGTTTCAAGAAACTCGAGACACAACTGGTCCTCGATGTCACACCCCACGCCGAGAACTCCCGAACCGCTTCCAGAGAAAGTACGCCACAACTCCCGATCCATTCACCGCCGCTGCTACACCCAGCGGTTGCCATCCCTTGTCGGCATCCTTCATCAGCAGCACGAACAGCCAGCCCACCAGCGCGACCAGACTGGGGATCGGATAGAACCACATCCGAAACGGCAGCGGTACATCGGGGCGGGTTTTCCGCAGTAGGTGCAAACCCACAATCTGGCCGATGAACTGCACGCCGATGCGTCCCAGCACAGCGGACTTCACCACCAGCTCCAATGGGATGAAACAAAACAGCGCCGTCAGCCCGGTCACCAGCCACAACGACACATGCGGGTAGTTCCCGGTCGAGTGCAGCTGGCCAAACACCGAAAAGAAATCGCCCTGCCTCGCAGCTGCAAAAAGGATACGGGAATAGCCGAGCGTGATGGCAAAGAAGCAGGCCAGGCTCGTCCACAGGATCAGATACGTAAACGCCGCAGCGATGTTCGCCCCGTAGAGCCGCTCCATGAAGTCGGAAGCGATGTGCTGCGAGTTCATCGCCTCCTGCCACGGCACCACGGCGATGATCGAGATGTTCATCGTCAGATACGTTACGGCAATCACGCCAATCGAGATCAGGATCGCCCGTGGGATCGTCTTCGATGGCTCGCGGACCTCATCCCCCAGATGGCAGACGTTGTAGTACCCCATGTAGTCGTAAATCGCGATCTGCATCGATCCCGCCAGCCCCGCGAACAGAGCCCACGAGGGAGTCAACGCCCCCGGTGCAAAGGCCAGCTGCTCGGGCCGAAAGTGCTTCACGCCCGAGAAGATCACAATCAGTACAGTCAGTATCGTCCCGGCACAGAACACCAGACTCAGGTTCCCCACGGTGCCAATCTGCCGCGACAACAGCAGTCCCACCACCAGACACGCCCCGACCGAAAGCAGCTCCTGTCCATATCCTCCCATCGCATCCTGAAGCGAAGGGATGAGATACTGCACGTACTGCATCGTCCCGATGTATCCGCTCGCGATCTCCAGAGTCCCCGTGATGAGGAACTGCCAGATAAACAGGAACGGCAACGCCCTCCCCCACCGCATCCGCCCGTAGATCTGCTTGAGAAAGTGATACGTCCCGCCCGATCCAGGCAGCGCTGCCCCCAACTCGCTCCACACCAACCCGTCACAGATGACCAGCACAGCTGCGATCACCCACGCGATGAGTGCATGTGGACCGCCCATCGCTTTGAGGAAGAGCGGAATCGTGACAAACGGGCCGATGCCCACCATGTTCGCCACGTTGAGGGCGGTCGCCTGCCACAGCCCGAGTCCACGTTCCAGCTGCGG
>CANJZR010000537.1 GCA_947479075.1 Planctomycetaceae bacterium | reverse complement strand
GTTCTGGTGCAGGTGGGCGAACGCCTCGACCACGTTGTCGATCGACTTCCCCGGCCCGTACAGCACCTCGGGAAATCCGCATCGCTCCGCACGCCCCAGATCAAGCTGGAGCCCCGGCAGGAAATCAATTTCATTCGGATCTGGTGTCGACATGTGGGCAGTCTAGCAAGCTTTTCCTTCACCGGTACGACACAGGGGCTTGATTATCAACGGCCGCCTTCCATGTATAGCTCTCAAACTTGCATCTCCGCCAAATCTGTGCCCATCTGTGAAATCTGTGTACGAAACCTACATCCAGATGACTGTGGTAAAGGACACAGATTTCAGGGATGCACACAGATCAAAATGGCCAGCGGACTCCCTCAGTTCGCACTGAAGTCCGGCGGGAACTTCCGTACCGAACCGGGCTCCTGCTTTTCACGTTGCTGCTCACGCAGGATCTCCAGGAGCAGGTCGGTGCGGACATCGACGTTGTTCTCGGCCAGAATCGAAATCATCGTCTCGGTCGGAATCTTCAGCGAACTGGAGATCAGGTCGGTCAGTACACCCAAAGGCAGATCCTTCAGGGCATTCTCGGTCGTTTCCCGGTTTCCATCAGCACCCGGGAGCGTGGCGATCAGCGTCTCCAGCAGTTCCGCGCGACGGTTACCCCGGTGGATCTCGGGTGTTTCCGAATACTTGTCGTACTTCAAATCGAGCTCGACTTGCCGATAAGGCGTCTTGGTCAGTCTCTCGGCTTTGATGCGGGCCCGGCAGAGTCCGCGGATCACAATGATGTACTTGCCGTCGTCAATTTCCCGCTCGAGCATGACACGCCCAAGGCACACTTCAGGGTACACGGGAGCGGTCTTTGTGTCGTACAGCGAGTCCCAGTTCGGCTTCAGTGTCCCGATCGCGATGAGTCGCTCGCCGTTCAACACGTCGGCGATCATCGTGCGATAACGTGGCTCAAAGATGTGCAGAGGTTGCGTCACCTGCGGAAACAGCACGAAGTCCGGAAGCGGAAAGAGCGGGGCCACTCCGCTGAACTCCGACAGATCTTCCACCAGCCCACTCGGCTCATTCATCATCAGAACTCCCATACAGCTGGGGCAATGTCTCCACTCCGGGAGCAATAAAACCCGCTGGAACACCCGCTCGCAAGGGCTCAAAACATGCTGCCAGATCGGCTCGCAACCGATCGAGGTCGATCCCGTGGAACGCAGCTCCGTAGTCGGCCAGATATCGCAATGACGAAGTATGCATCTTGCGAGCACCCGCCGGATTGCCTTCCGACAGGTGGAACAGACTTACGGCGGCATGCAGCAGCCCCTGGTAAAAGTCGCGGTCCTCTCCGACCGTGTCTCCCCACAACTCCTCCAGCACATCGTGGCAGTCGAAATACTCCCGCTCATTGAACAACCGCACAGCCTCTTCCAAGGTCGCTGGCAGCGGGTCGTGTGAGGAGTCTTCCGTCATTGATGTCCAGAGTCAAAAGGAGAGCCGCGAGTGACTCTCAACAGCAGGAGAATCTCGTTTGACCAACCCGCAGCGTGAACGCAGGCGAGTTGTCATGACGATCATCGTGCCTGAGAACCATGCGACTGATCGGATGCTCACGCCCGATGTCTTGTTTGGCTCTCCGCGTCCTGTGTCAGGAATCTCATGGCCTCTCTTGTCGAGAGGGCGGGCGAGTCGCGATTCTACGGGCGTTCAAAACCGGTTGTCCACGACCGAACTGACCGGTTGACGCCGAATTCCAGGAGCCGTGCGTGCCTTCCCGAAACGATGCCCGAAAGCAACAGGCACTGCAAATTGCCCGAGCTCTGGAGAAGACCTATGGCGACGCCGAATGCGCGTTGATCCACTCGACGCCGTTTCAGTTGCTCACTGCCACGATCCTGTCGGCCCAGTGTACGGACGAGCGGGTCAACTCGGTCACTCCGCGATTGTTTCAAAAGTACCCCACGCCCGCTGCACTCGCCGAATCGACCCAGGCGGATGTCGAATCGATCGTCCAGTCGCTGGGATTCTTTCGGGCCAAAGCCACGAACATCCGCGGGATGGCGCGTCAGCTCGTGGAGGAGCATGACGGCGAGGTCCCCCGTACTCTTGACGAGCTGGTCAAACTCCCCGGAGTCGGCCGCAAGACGGCCAACGTCCTGCTGGGCACCGCCTTTGGCATTCCCAGTGGGGTTGTCGTCGACACCCATGTCCGGCGGATCACCGGCCTGCTGGGTCTGACGAAGCAGACCGATCCCGTGAAGATCGAGAGCGACCTGCAAAAACTCCTGCCGCCGTCCGAGTGGATTCAGTTTTCTCACCGTCTCATTCACCATGGCCGCCGCATCTGCATCGCCCGCCGCCCGCGCTGCACCGAATGTCCGCTGCTGCCGCTTTGCAACAGAACCGGCCTCCCCAAGCTGGATTAAACCACCACTTCATCTGCCTTTATTCCTTCTCTTGCTTGTCTTATGTTCAAACTCCGAAATGATAGAGAATGCCCGTGCATGCTTGTGATTCAACGGAAAAAATGTGAACAGAAGACAAGCAAGGGAAGCAAGAAGAGTTGTGGTGGGCACCGGTTTAATTTCTTGGTCAGTATCACCTCATCACCGTTGGCTGATGGCGTTTCGACAGTAACCAATACTGATCAATGACGCGTGGGCTGAACTCGGTGGAGGTGGTTCGTTATACTTCCACCGCCCTCCGCCAGCTCGCTCCCCGCCCCCTTGCCGTAAACCCCGCCCACTATGTGGTACGCCCTCTCAGCAGCGATGCTGTTTGCTGTCTCTGCTGTCTGTGGTCAGAGCTTGAGCCGCCAGATCGGGGGCGTGACGGCGAATTTCTTTCGCATCACGATTGCCTGCTCATCGCTGGGGCTGGTGACCTGGTTCTTTTTTCCGGGCCAGATCCACGCATCTTCGTTTCCGTGGTTCGTCGTCAGCGGAGTTCTCGGATTCGGGCTCGGTGATGTCGCTCTGTATCTAGCCTATCCACTGCTCGGGGCCCGGACCGCGGTGCTGGTGAATCTCTGTTGGGGGACCCTCGTCTGCGCATTGGCTGACCGTCTCCTGATCGGGACTCACCTTTCCTCTCCCGAGATCGCAGCTGTAACGCTCACGTTATCAGGGGTGGTGCTGGCGATGCATCGAGATGACGAGCCGTTCCAGTGGAATGCGGGGGTGTTGCTCAGCCTCTTTTCCGGGACATGCGGAGGGCTGAGCCTGACGCTGAGTCGTATGGCACTGGGGATTGCCCAGGCCGCGAACCAGCCGATTTCGGGACCGGTGCAGGCCTTCCAACGCACCGTGGGCGGGCTCGTCATCGGGTGGATCGCGTTCGGCTACTTGCGGTACTCCGCGAAAGGAAAGCCGATCTTTCCTCACGGCATCTCCTCCGTGAAGTTGCCTCCGCTGATTCTGGCCTCTTCCACAATCGGCCCCGTCATCGGCGTCAGTATCATG
>CANJZR010000536.1 GCA_947479075.1 Planctomycetaceae bacterium | reverse complement strand
CGAGCATCACGATCGCCACGCCGTATGAAAACGAAGGGCTGCTCTACATCAGCTCGGGGTATGTGCTCGATGACATGAAACCCATCTACGCCATTCGTCCCGGAGCAAGCGGTGACATCACTCTGCCAGAGGGGAAGACCAGCAGCGAGTTTATCGCCTGGAGCCGTCCGAAGAACGCCCCGTACAACCCGTCCACACTCATCGACCAGAACCGGCTCTACGTGCTGTACGACATGGGGGCGGTCAGCTGTTATAACGCCGCCGATGGCCAGGAACTCTTCAGCCGCCAGCGCATCCCCCAGGGCCGGGCCTTCACGTCCTCCCCGTGGGCCTACGACGGCAAGGTCTTCTTCCTGAACGAAGACGGCGTGACCACCGTTCTGAAAGGCAGTGACAAGTTCGAAGTCCTGCACACCAACACCCTGGCCGAAGACGACATGTGCATGGCCACCCCCGCCATCGTCGGGGATCGCCTGCTGATCCGTACGTCGGCAAGGCTGTACTGCATCCAGGGAGCGGGGAAGAAGTGAGTCGAATTTCGGTGGTGCAGTGACTTGCGACTCACGACGACCAGACGATCTCGCTACCAGAAAGACCATCTCTATGCGTCTCTATGTTCTACTGGTTTCGATGGCGGTCTGCTGTTTGACCTGCCCGGCACTCAGGGCGGAAGATCCAGTGTTCGATGCGATCGACTATGGATCGCCGAAAAAGTACCTGGCGGTGGCAGAGAGTTTGGGAAACCGGGACGCGATCTTGAAGCAGGCCAACTTGTTAAAAGGTCCCAACGACCGGGCAACGCTCACCAATGTCCTTCGATGGATTAACACTGACCTGAAGTACGATGGCGAGCGAGCCTACGAATGGCGGAACTTTGACACTGTAGTCTCTCAGAAATGCTACGGGGGGTGTGCTGATCAAGCCATCGTCTGTGGCGTACTCCTTCAAAGTGCTGGGATTCCAACGGTCTGGGTAAAGACCATGGATGTGGATTGGATCTGGGATTTCAAGAAAGAGAGACGCGTCACTTCCTGGTCCGGACACGTCTTTCTGGAAATCTATCTGGAAGGTCAGTGGGTCTTGCTCGATCCCGGGGCCTCACGCATCTATACCGACTACTCGACCGGTTCGCGAATTCTTCCCGGCAATCGTTTTGCGTATCACAAAGGCAGCGATCCCAGGCAAATGGTCATGTCATTGCAATGGGAGGAGTGGAAGCAACAGACTTCATTCTATTTCAAAGCGATGGATGAAAGCCTGCTTCCCGTGGACTCGAAGTCCAAGATCGAATTGCGCATGCGATGTTTCGTGATCGCCAATTCCCCGTTTTGGCAACTGTTCGGTGAACTGGTGAAGAAAAAAGGTGTGACGCTCGGTTTGTCCTTCAATACTGAATATGACAAGCACCTGCCGTTAACCAAGGGGCAGATGATTCTCATCGAAACTCACGATGGGGTTCCGATTGTCGATGTAGGAGTATTGCAGCGACACTTTCCCAGCCTTTCGCCCGGAAAACAATCGGGTAAGGTGATTGTGGATGACACAACACTCATATTCGTGGACGTGACAAGCATCATCGACCAGATAAAACCCGTGACGGCCGAATGATTGAAGTGATGGTCAGACTGGCGATGCATCTCTCCCCCTCGGAAGGCAGGAATCCGATGACATCCTGCGATCTGGATACTTCCGTTCCCGACTGGATCATCGAGCATCCTGGAACGCTGGCGGTGTTTCAGGAGTTGGGGATTGACTACTCCTGTGGCGGTAAGTCGCTGGGATATCTTTGCCTGCAACGGGGACTGGATGCCAAGGCGGTTCTGGCCAGGCTACTTCACTTTCTGGAAGCGAACGTACAGGCCTGAAGATGCGACACGTTCGGGCAACACGACGGTTGGCGTCGGATTGACCAGCTGGACATGGCCACCTGAGGCGATTCCCACTCAGTCGGCTGTCTGGTGATGTTGATCATTACGTGATCGAAACCTGTTTCACCTCTTGCCACGCCACAAATATCGTCTATCGTAGATAAACGATAATGGAGGGCAAATGGCCACGCGAAAGACCAAAACGCAAGACTGTGACGAGGGGCCGGTGACGCTGCCTTCCGATGCGCTGGCGGAGCGGACAGCTCAGCTGGCGTGGGCGGTGGCTCATCCGGCCCGGGTGCGGATCGTGCATCTGCTGGCCCATCGCAAGGCCTGCGTCTGCGGCGAGATTGTGGACAACATGTCGCTGGCTCAATCGACAGTGTCACAGCACCTGAAGATCTTGAAAGAGTCGGGACTGATTCAGGGTGAAGTGGATGGCCCCAAAGTCTGCTACTGCATCAACCCCGAAGCACTGCGGGAGCTGAAGTCGCTCATCTCGAAGTTATGACTGTTTGGCCTGCACTGATCGTTCTTCGACGAATCACGATCCCGATGGCAGGCAACGATCACCCACAAACATCACAGCTGGCGACCTCACCGGTCGTCGCTTCATACCAGGAATGACCATGAAAACGATTCAAGTGTACGACAAACCCATGTGCTGCTCGACCGGGATCTGTGGACCGGCTGTTGATCCAGTGCTGCCGCGATTCGCGGCGGATCTCGACTGGGTCAAGTCCCAGGGACATCAGGTCGAGCGATTCAACCTGTCGCAGCAGCCGATGGAGTTCGTCCAGAACCCGCTCGTGCAGCAGACACTCGAAAAAGAGGGGGCCGACTGCCTGCCGTTGATCATTGTGAACGGTCATATCGTAAGCCGACGCGGGTACCCATCACGCGAAATGCTGACCATCTGGCTGGGCACCGGAGCCGCCCCCGAGTTGCTTCCAGTCGTCCCGGCGGACGGCGGATGCTGCAGTGGAACGCCGGGTTGCTGCTGATCGTGAATCCCTTCCAAAGTTCCAGCAGTTCTTTCACGGGGTCATGACATGCAGTTTCTCGAACACCCGACTCGTAACCTGTTCTTCACCGGCAAGGGGGGCGTGGGCAAGACCTCGCTCGCTTGTGCCGCAGCTGTGCGACTGGCCGATGCCGGGAAGAAGGTGTTGCTCGTGTCGACCGACCCGGCCTCCAATCTGGATGAGGTTCTCGGAACTCCACTCGGGAATCACCCCACCCCGATCACAGCTGTGCCGGGCCTTTCGGCCATGAACCTCGACCCGGAGAAGTCCGCAGCGGAGTATCGGGAACGCATGGTAGGGCCGTATCGCAAGCTGCTTCCCGCCTCTGCGATTACCAGCATGGAGGAGCAGTTCTCTGGTTCATGCACTCTGGAGATCGCGGCATTCGATGAGTTCTCCCGGCTGCTGGGTGACGCCACCGCGACCGCCGAGTTCAATCATGTGATCTTCGACACAGCTCCCACCGGGCACACGCTGCGTCTGCTGACACTGCCGTCGGCGTGGTCGGGGTTCATGGAGTCGAACACCACCGGGACATCGTGCCTGGGGCCGCTGGCGGG
>CANJZR010000535.1 GCA_947479075.1 Planctomycetaceae bacterium | reverse complement strand
CCGACTTCGCCGGATCCTTGAAGAACCAGGTCATGAAGGAACTCGGTGGTCAGGCCGTCTTCATGCAGGGAGCCTGCGGAGACCTCTCTAGTGATCGCGCGGGCAAAGACTACGTCGAGTTTGGCAAAGCCATCGGAGACGAGGCCGTAAAGCTCGCCAAAACCCTGGAACCGAAGGTCCCCGAGAAACCCGCTCTGGAAGTCCGCGAAAAGCGATTCAAGTACGAATCACGCACCAACCTGAACAATCCCGCAATTCGCGTGGTTTACTCGATCGCCTTCTTCCCAGAACTGATTTCGAACTTTGTCGACGAGTATGCGGATGGAGTTCGTCCCCGCCTGACGGTGGCACTGCTCAATGGGGAGATCGCATTCGTCGGTGGATCAGGTGAGTTCTTTTGTGAGCATCCGATTCGCCTGCGTGAACGGGCTCGCGTGAAGCAGCTCTTTTTCCTCGGCTACAACAACGGTTACCACCAGTACTTCCCCACCATCGAAGCCGCTTCGGAGGGGGGATACGGTGCCGATAGTCAGGTCGCCCCGGTCGCTGTCGGCGCGGGTGAAGAGATCATGAACACCGCCCTGCTCTGGCTCTACCAGATGCGAGGCAAGCTGTAACGGGTTCACGGCAGAGCCCGCAAACTCCACCGAGCGACGGGACTTTCCTCCCGGTGCGAGCCCCACTTTCCATCACTCATTTCAGAAATGGACGATGACATGATGAATCAATCTCTCCGCGTTTTCCGCGGGGTATGCGCACTGGCACTCCTGCTGGTTTGCTCACTCAGCTGGGCAGAAGAGAAGCCGGTCGACTACAAGGCCACGGAAGATGTGGTTTTCGGCCACAAGGACGGCATGGCTCTCACGATGGATGTGCTTGAGCCCGTTTCGAATCCCAAGCACATTGGCCTGATCCTCGTCTCCAGTGGCAGTTGGAACTCGAAGAAGTCCGACATCCACGAGGAAGAAGAAAACCGCCGCAAGTACGATCACTGGACCCAGGGTCTGCTCAAGGGGGGCTATACCCTGTTCGTGACTCGCCACGGCAGCAGTCCACGTTACACCGTACCCGAGATGGTTCCCGACATGAACCGGGCCGTCCGCTTCGTGCGGCAGAACGCAGCGCAGTTCGGTGTCGATCCCAACAAGCTGGGAATTACGAGCGGTTCATCGGGAGGACACCTCTCTCTGATGGCAGCCATGACTGGTGACGACGGCCAGCCCGACTCCAAGGATCCTCTGGAACGAGTCAGCAGCCGTGTCCAATGTGTCGTGGCGTGGTTTCCGCCAACCGATCTGGTGAACTGGGGTGCCCCCCGTTCATACCAGCTCATCGAGCTGACGCGTCCCGGTTTCTTCAAGCGGATCCTGGGCGATGTGAAAGACCTCGAAGCTCAACTCAAAGCGATCTCTCCAATTTACCTGGTCCAGAAGGACTCGCCACCGCTGTTGCTCATTCACGGCGACAGCGACAAGACGGTCCCGCTCCAGCAGTCGGAAATCCTCAAGGCGAAGTACGACGAACTTGGGCTCAAGTCCAAGCTCATCGTCCATCCAGGCGGTGGACACAGCGGCTGGCCAGGTGTCATGGACGATTATCCAGCTGTCTGGGACTGGTTTGATGCCAACCTGAAGTGAAGCTGGCTGACCACGCCCGGGAGCGGGAACACCTGCTCTCAGGCGTGTCCCAAGGGACGCCACGCAGCGGGTGTTTGGATGTTCGCTGGCAGCGTCCTAAGATAAGATGACCTCTATTCACACACGCATCGCGTCGCCCTGAACACTCATGAGGAGCTGGCCCATATGACTCACAACAACCTCTTCCGCACGACGGCGTTTCTCACAGCTTTGGCAGTGGGAGCGATTGCTCAAACCCCCGTCGCGCGGGCAGAGAAAGTTTCACTGCCCAGCGACAAACTGGCCGCCGGAATTCCAGGGACTGGCCCGGTGTCACTGGAGGAGATCAAGAAGTGGCTCGCCGACCCCAAGAATCACGAGACACTGGAAGTCGCGCTCCCCGAAGGCCTGTCGCTGGGGCAATCTCAGATCAGCGGTCTCGATAAGAACCCGCTGACCCGGGCGAAGATTGAACTCGGTCGCCAGCTCTATTTCGACACCCGTCTTTCGGCTGACAACACCATCAGCTGCGCCAGCTGCCACCACCCGGATGATGGCTATGCCCGCCACACCCAGTTTGGCGTGGGGATCGGTGGCCAGATGGGCGGCCGAAATTCCCCCGTGAGCTACAACCGGATCCTGTCCTCGTTGCAGTTCTGGGACGGTCGGGCCGATTCGGTTGAAGCACAGGCAGTCGGACCAATTCAGAACCCGATTGAAATGGGTAACACGCACGAGGGATGTGTGAAGTCTCTTCAGGAGATCCCGGTCTACGTCGCGCAGTTCAAGTCCGTCTTCAAGTCAGACAAGATTACGATCGATCAGGTGGGTCAGGCTCTGGCCAGCTTTGAAAGAACGATTGTGACAGGGACATCTCCGTTCGACGCCAGCGAGGCCTACAAGCCCTTCGCCAGCATGGCGAAGGAAGACCTCGAAGACCTGAAGAACGATGACCCCAAGGTCTACGCGAAGTATGAAGCGGCTGCGGCTCTGGCCAAGGCAATGCCGATGTCCGAGTCGGCCCAGCGGGGACAGGCTCTGTTCTTCAGCGAACGCGTGAACTGTTCCGCTTGCCATGTGGGAGCGAATCTGGCCGACGAGAAGTACCACAACCTCGGCATTGGAATGGATGCCAAGGAACCCGATCTGGGCCGTTATGTCGTGACCAAGGTGGAAGCCGACAAGGGAGCCTTCAAGACCCCAACGATCCGCAATGTCGAGCTCTCCGCTCCCTATATGCACGATGGCAGCCTCGCCACGCTGATGGATGTCGTCGAGCATTACAACAAGGGGGGAACACCCAACGCCCACTTGAGCGATAAGGTGAAACCTCTGAAGCTGACCGACCAGGAGAAACTCGACATCGTCGAGTTCATGAAGGCCTGTACCGGTCCATTCCCGAAAGTCCAACAGGGGCGTCTGCCAGCCGGCAAGTAACCTCGTTTATCTCAACGTGAAATAAGCTCCGCCCTCGGGGATCATCGATTTCCGAGGGCTTTTGCATGGATGTGACGAAGCCCGTACTGACGGTTTGCGCCACTGCCGTGGTTTTACACTTCTCTGCAGCGCGAACCTTTCAAGGCAGCTGCGTGTCGGAAGCCGCATGACTGAAACACTCACTTCGGCCCCACAGGCCCATCCTCCCACGGTTAACGCTCGGTCGCTCTGGACTCTGGCGTGGCCAATCATGATCTCGCGTGCCTCGCAAGCAGTCGTCGGATTGTGCGACGCCCTGATGGTGGCGCCGCTCGGGGCAAAGGCTCTGGCAGCGACATCTACGGGTGCGATGAATTCATTCACGATCCTGATCCTGCCGCTCGGAGTCACGTTTCTCGTTT
>CANJZR010000534.1 GCA_947479075.1 Planctomycetaceae bacterium | reverse complement strand
TCCATGGTCCCGATACCAACTTCTGCGATTCAGCTCTCTGAGCAGCTTGATATGCACTGACGAAGGCAGGGATGAGCATCGACAACAACATCACCAGGATGACTGTACTCCAGACAGCGATGTTCGCTTTCCGGAGCCAAGGCACTTGCAGAATCTCTGATCCCTCGTTCCGAACCCGCCTTTGCACGACCAAAAAATTCACGGCACAGACGAGCGCAGCCAGCACACAGGGGCCACCAATCCACGCCAGCTTCTCGAGGCCCCAGCCGACAGCCATTTCAATAATGTCGATCGCTGCTCGATCGATAGTGAGGCACATACTGATGCCAAACAGGAACAAGGCCAATTGCCCCCACGGCCAATGCCGCTGGGCATGCGGGGGATGGGATGGGCGTTCTTGAGATGACAAAACTTCGTTCATCAAAACCTCTTTCTTGATCTGACACCCCTGGACAGATCCAGGGGTGTGTGAACTGATTCGTGGTAATTGGTAAGAATGGTTGTCTGCCTGCAGTACCGGCCCCATCGATCTGTGATCGAGACAACACTCAAAGCCCCGTATTCACGAACGCTGGGCGCTATTCACCAATATCTGGTAAGGGAAACTCGGTACCTGGATAACGCACTTGAAGCGTGGATTGCATGGCTTCGATCTCATGCAGCTGATCGAGTGCCAGTTGCTCATACTCCACCGCGGACTGGACGAACTTTCGTACAGGCCCCTCAGGTAGCTTCTTCAGAATATCTGAGTCCGCTTCGACGGCGGACATGATTTGCTGCCCTATCGCCATGGCTTGGTTGAAGGAAACGGAATTCTCCGGAGATGTGGGATTCTGCTTCCTCCACTCGTCTATCTGAGTCTTGAGCTGAAATGCCTTCCCATCAATGAAGGAGTGTCGAATCACCATCTGGACCAATTCGGGATCGACATTGTCCCAGGGGGCTACATTCGCCTGATCGCATAGGACTTTGAGTTGACCAAAGAACTCGTTCCCGACTTGCTCGGACGGTCGTTCACTCGGCGTGACCTTGAATCGGACTTCGTGAAGATTTCTGACCGTTGTGTTCCAATAGGCCAATGTGGCATGGGACCGATCCACAGCGGATTGAACAGGAACTTTTGCGGGAGGACGACCATCAATCCAGGATTGATAGTTGCGGGACACACCCATCACGATCAAGCACACGACGAACCCCATGTGAAATCCATTCCACGGAGATCTCTCCTTGGCCTCATCTCCTTCTGCTAATGATGAGCTCGTATTCATTTCATCTCCGTGTTGCGATTTTGAAGAGTGAGAACGCCATCACTATCCACCGAGTGGGTGAAAGGCTTTGACGACCAACGTGTCGGTTGCGAATGAAATCAACGGCGGTGCTATGGCCAATTCGTGCTGAGATCGGAACACCTCACTGAACAGCTTCAGAGTGACGTGCCCCAGACCGAATGATACTCATAGTCCGTGGAGTGATACTTATTGTCAACACTCCAATAGTCGGCATGGGGAAACGAGCCGACATTCTGGAGCGGTTTGGGCTGCGACTTCGCGAGTTGCGGAAGGAGCAAGGCTATTCGCAGGAGCGTTTTGCTGCGGCCTGCGGACTCGACCGGACCTATATCGGCGGGATCGAGCGCGGCGAACGCAACGTCGCCCTGCGGAACATTGAGTCGATCGCTCAAACACTGGGGATCACTCTGGCAGAGCTGATGGAAGGGTTATGATCTAGAGGCCCGCTCGACCTGGCCAATTAGCACTGCCCCGACTCGAATGCTCGGGGTTGTCACCCGCTCCAGTAACTCGCTGACGGATTCGCTGAACGTTGCCTCGATGACTCCCTCGCCGCTTGTGTTGCAGGCGACGTACCGCAGCTGGCAAGTGGTCAAGAACTCACGCAGACGAGTGAGATCCCTCGGTGACCACTCCGCGGGAACCGGTTCGACAAAATAGGGCCGCATGGCTTTGACCCCATGCGGCCCAAGCTCTTCTTCAAAGTAAGTGACAGCCGCCCGCAGGACGGCCAGATCGTGGCGTGTCAGCAAATGACCTCCTTTCGGTAAGTGAATCAGTTCAGTGAGGAATCACGCGGAATCTTGCGCCGAGTACCCGCCTTGTCCGAGGCAAACTGGTAGAGCCCCGGCTGCTGAGCTGAGAGGCAGCGTCCACTCGCCCAGGTCCGTAGCCGTTCGACGCTCTCTGCTGCGGTGACCGCCACTGGGACGACGTTTTGAGCGGCCTGAACCAACGGGACATCAAGGAGTGCCGATAACCGGCAACAGGCTTTGATCTCGGCCCCGGTCCAGTCGGTGTCCACGGGCATTCGCTGGTCTCTATTGATCTCATACAGGCCGAGGTAGATCGACCAAATCAACGTCTTTTCTTCTTGACTGGGCAGGTCGAGGAAGAACAGCCCGTCAAATCTTTCCGACCGTCCGAACTCGGGTGGCAGCTTCGACACATCGTTCGCGGTACAGACGACGAACACGTCCGACTCGTGGTCATTCAGCCAGGACAGGAACGTCCCGAACATCCGCGACGTCACACCCGAGTCCCCGCTACCGTTCACACCCGCGAACGCCTTCTCCACCTCGTCAATCATCGCCACGCACGGTGCCATCGCATCAATGATTCGCAGAGCCTGCCGCGTTCTCTCTTCCGACTGCCCAACGAGAGAACCCATCAGGCTGCCGACGTCGAGTTTCAGGACTGGTCGTCCCACCTCACGCCCCAAGCTCTTGCAGAACTGCGACTTGCCACAGCCTGGTGGTGACAGGAGGAGTACGCCTCGTGGTCTCTTGAGCGGGTTCCCGCGACTCGGCTGCAACAATGCCCGCTTGCAGAACGTCTTAAGCGCGGCGAGCCCACCCAGACGGCTGAAGTCCTCCGCCCCGCGATGCAACTCCAGCAGGCCCGACTTCTTGAGCATCCCCGACTTGAGTTCCCACACCGCTTCACTGGTCACCCGGCCATGCCGGACGAGTGAGAGGCTGAAGGCGTTTTCCGCCTCCATACGGGTCAGACCTGCCGCTGCATCAAGAACCGTGTCGAGTTCCTCACCTGATGGCAGTTCGGCCTCCTCCGTCGCGATCTCCCGTGCAATCTCCGCCAGCTGCTCACGATCGGGGAGTTCATGGTCAATCACCACAAACAGCTTCTCCAGTTCGATCGGCAGCTGCACCACCGGGGCCAGCACCACCATGATCGTGCGGTTCTGCTTGCCCGTGATGATCTGTTGCGACAGGGCCTGCACGATCTCCGCGGACGATAAGAACCGGTGGAAGTTCTGCAGCACCATCACCGCAGTTCCCTCGGGAGTCGCCAGCGAACTCACTGCCCGGATCGCCGCAAGCGGATCTCCGCCGCCGTTGTCGACTGACGCTCCTGAGACCCGCAGTCCCTGTTCAATATTCCACGTCGCCAGCTGCCAGCCTTCCTGCTGACACAGCTGCGTGATCTCCG
>CANJZR010000533.1 GCA_947479075.1 Planctomycetaceae bacterium | reverse complement strand
TCGAGCGCGTGCTTCTCGATAAACTCGCGGCGGGGTTCGACTTGATCGCCCATCAGGACGCGGAAGATTTCTTCGGCAGCGGCTGCGTCTTCGAGGGCGACTCGCTTGAGGATACGGTTGTTCGGGTCCATTGCGGTTTCGTAGAGCTCGTCCGGGTTCATTTCGCCCAGTCCCTTGAACCGGGTGTAGAACAGGCCGCGTTCGCCGATCGTGCGGATGGAGCTGACCAGTTCACGGATGCTCATCAGCTTGCGGGGCGTCGCCTCGTTGTCGAGCTGGTACGGGTAGACCGGCTCGCCGTTAACGGGTGGTGATACGAGCAGGTCGTTGAGGGTCAGACCGAACTCGGTCTGCAGACGCTTGAGAGCGTCATTGATCGTACGGATCTCGTGCAGGTCGTTCACCTGCAACGAGGGGACCTTGGCTTCGGTCGTCTCGCCTGTCGCGAGCTGGTCGAGCGGTTCGTCTGCCACGCGAAGTTCTCCGCCCGCTTTCTTCTCCGCTTCGGCCAGGAAGGCATCGAGTTCGGGCTTGGTCGCGAACCAGTGTTGTGCTGCTCCGAGGAAGATGCGGTAACGTGGCAGCAGACCGTCCGGCGTGACGTGGTTCACCGACTGTGTCCGCAGCTCGATGCCGCGACGCTCAAGTGTCTCCAGCTGGACTTCGATCGAGTCGAGCATTTCGGCCAGCTTTCGCAGCTGTTCCCCTTCGATAATGAAGGGCTCCTTGGCAGCTGACTTTTCCCCGTACCGGGAGGCAAGCAGATTGGCCCGTGGCTTAACAATCAGCCGGGTGCCTTCGAGTCCCAGACCGAGCAGCTCGGTCATCATCTCGACCTGGGTCTGGACATAACGCGGCTTCTGGTTGCGTTTGCCCTTCTGGAGCACGCGATAGAGTGGAGGCTGGGCGACATAGACACAGCCCTGCTTGACCAGTTCCCGCATGTGACGGAAGAAGAAGGTCAGCAGCAGCGTACGGATGTGCGAACCGTCCACGTCGGCATCGGTCATCAGGATGATTTTGCCATACCGCCGCTTGAGGATGTCGATCTCTTCGGCCATTGGCGAGATGCCAATCGCCTTGAAGAGTGACGCCACTTCGGTGTTGGCGAGGACCTTGACCAGCTGAGCCTTTTCGACGTTGATAATCTTACCGCGGAGGGGCAGGATCGCCTGGTTGCCAGAGTCGCGGCCTGTGTCGGCCGAGCCACCGGCCGAGTCACCTTCCACCAGGTAGAGTTCGGAGATCTTGAGGTCGTGGTTACGGCAGTCGCGGAGCTTTTCCGGCAACCCACCGCCCGAGACCTTACTCTTGTCGCGGGCCAGATCGCGAGCACGCTTGGCAGCCTCGCGGGCCTCGGCAGCACGCTGGCCCTTCTGGGCGATTAGCTTGGCAATCGCCGGGTTTTCTTCGAAGTACTTGGCCAGTCCGTCGCCGATGACGGAGTTCACCGCGCCTTCGACTTCGGGGGTGGTCAGCTTGATCTTGGTCTGCGATTCGAATTGGGGGTTTGGGATGCGGACGGTGATGACAGCGGCCAGGCCTTCGCGGAAGTCTTCACCGGCGGGGGTGGCGTCCTTGTAGATGCCGGCCTGCTTGCCGTAGTTGTTCATCGTGCGGGTGAGCGCGGTCCGGAACCCCGACATGTGGGTGCCGCCCTCGGGGTTGTAGATTCCGTTCGCGTAGGAGCGGATGTTCTCCGAGTACCCGTCATTCCATTGCAGGGCGACATCGACCTCGGTGGTCTCGACCTTACCGCTCAGGCGGATCACGTCCGCAAACAACGCAGTCTCGGTCCGGTTCAGCCAGCGAACGAACTCGCGCAGGCCGTCCTCGTAGTAGAAGGAATCGGTCTGGCCGGTGCGTTCGTCCTTCAGGAAGACGCGAATGCCTGGGTTCAGGAATGCACAGTCCTGCAGCTTCTTGTGGATCGTGTCGTAGATGAAGTTCGTCGTCGAAAAGATCGCCGAGTCGGGTTTGAAGGTGATCTTCGTCCCGGTCTGCTCGGTCGCCCCGAACTTCGACAGTGGCGTCGTCATGCGACCCTGGGCAAAGCCCATCGTCCAGACGTGCCCCTCGCGGCGGACCTCCGCTTCGAGCCACTCGCTACAGGCGTTCACGGCTGTGATGCCGACGCCGTGCAGACCGCCGGTTCCGGTGGTGTAGGCCTTCCGGTCGAACTTGCCCCCGGCGTGAATTTCGGTGAAGACGACTTCGAGGGCGGATTGTTCCTTGCCCTGCATCTTACCAACCGGGATCCCGCGACCATCGTCGGCGACCGTCGCAGTCCCATCGGCGTTGATGGTGACGGAGAGCGTCTTCGCGAAACCGTTGACGAACTCGTCGAGGACGTTGTCGGTGACTTCGAACAGCAGGTGGTGCAGTCCGACCTGATCGGTGGAGCCGATGTACATCTGAGGGCGATGGCGGATGCCTTCGATCCCTTCCAGGTGCTGGATCTTGTCCGCGCCGTAGTCGGAGCTGTCTTTGGCGGTCTTGTCTGTTGTCTGCGGATCTGCGTTCGTCTTGTCGGTCACCGAGGCGCTCCGGCCTGCTGGGCAATCGGTAGAGCAGCGATCCAAGCCATCAGAGCACGAGGCTCAGGGGCTGGAATCCTGATCGTTGGAACCGCTGCACAAGCAGTCTTTGAGGGGACGGAATCCATTCTGTTCCGGAGAGGATTCGGATCCATTTCCGGGGCACCGAAGTGTACCAAAACCGGGGGCACATGTCCTGCTCGAATGAGCCTGGAAAACTGCATTCCAGCCCGTCATAACTCCTTATCCAGGTGGCGTTTTCGCAGCGCCTGATCGCCAGGCCTAATCCTGGTGCCCGTCCCGCAGGCGAGGATCCCCCGGCAGGTGTAGCTGATCCCGATGAAAATGCAGGTCTGGCCGCGCGAGGACGAGATTCGACAACCCTTCATCCGTCGCCCGATCCCCATCCAGATACAGAGATTCCAGCTTGGTCATCGATCGAAAGACCTCCAACCCCGGGTCAGTCAGCGGGACCTCCATCAAATGGAGCCACCGCAGTTCAGGCATCGAGGTAAAGCTCGACAGCCCCTGATCTGACAGCTGCGGAGCCCGCAGGCGGATGAGTTTTAATCGCGGGTGCCGCTCCAACGTCTTGAGGCCCGCGTCGGTGACTTGCAGGGCCAGCGGAAGGTCCAGGACTTCCAGTTCTCGCAACTTGGCCAGGCGTTCGATCTCAGGATCACTGAGTTCGGTTCTGAGGTGCAGGATCTTCAAATGGGAACAATCAGAGATCTCGTTGATCCCCTGGGCCAGGTGGTCACCCGAAAGATTGAGTTCCTTGATCCTCTCAGCGACGGGCTTCAGCTCCGTTAGAAAGCGGGCCGGAATCCGCAAGTCGGGCAAGACGATCTGAGTCGATTGCCCGTCCGCGACTGCCTTCAGCTGTTGCGACCAGGCAGCCTGAGCATCAGCTTCAGTCGCCTGA
>CANJZR010000532.1 GCA_947479075.1 Planctomycetaceae bacterium | reverse complement strand
TGTGCTGCACGGGTGAGGAATTCGCGTCAAAGATCTCCTCCGAAGTTCCGTCGCTCGTGTTGTGGAGGATCAGATTATTTCCGCGTGCATAGGCCACATGGACTCCATCGGGAGACCAGTCGGCTCCCCAGCCATTTGCATCAATTTGAATTTTCTTCTTCGGATCATCGACGTCCACGATCCAGATACCACTCTGGCCATCCTGAGCTCGAACTGAATAGACAACACGCTGTCCGTTGGGAGACAGGCTGGGCATCAGGCCACGACCGAGATCGCGTGCGTTCGTGCCATCGGAATCCACGACGATCAGATGCCCATCATGAAGCTTTTCGCCGTTCTGAGGTCTATAAGCATCGAAGGCAATCCGTTTCCCATCCTTCGACCAGCTCGGTGATCCTTGAGACTGATACTCTGGCAGGTCTGCCAGTTGCCGCATTTCGGTCCCATCCGCATACCCGATGAAGATCTGCGTGACAAACTTTTCTTCATCCGGTTCATCAGCTGCGATCCCCAGGTTGCCCATGCACGCCACGACGATGGCGATCCCGAGGGCCACGATCGTCGTGGACTGAGCCCAGCCACGAAAACCGAATTTGCAGAGACTTGCGATCAACATGAACGAGATCCAATCCGCCACCGAAGGGTTGACATGCGTGTTCGAGAATTCGACTGCGGCCGAGTTGGGCATTGCAGCGCCCGCTGACTTGAGTTCGATTGAACGAACCCTAACTCGAAAACTGCTATCGCTGTTAAAAGATCTTAGTGCGAACCGGTAATCGTCAACAAGTAAAAGAGGTGACCCAACCCGAATGGCGCTGTCGCGTGACCTCTGGAGAAAATAGAAGATCAGTCATCTCACGCTCGGCTTTCTGTCACCCATTCACAGTTGCAGGGAGGCTTTCCACCCCGGACGCCCGTCGTACAAAGTTCGATTGCTGTCCTGTTGCCCCGATCCGGTGATACACTGATCAGTCTAAGACTCAGTGAGGCCGACACATTATGCGTTATTTCGCATGGCACGAACTCGTCTACCAACGCTTGATTGCCAGCGGAGCGACCAATTGGGATCGGACGCCTTATGATGAATACGAGCTGCGCCCATTGGTCACCAAGGCGTCTCGCGAATGGTTGCAGCCGGGGCAGCGTGTTTTGGTGCTTGGCTGCGGCACCGGACCTGACGCGTGCCACTTCGCCGAGGCGGGCATGCGGGTCACGGGCATTGACATCTCACCGACGGCGATCGCTCTCGCAAAACAGCAGGCGGTGGACCGTGGGCTGGACATCACGTGGATTGTCGGTGACGCCTGCGACCTGAGCTGCGCGGGTCGTTTCGACGCGGTGCTTGACGCTCACATGCTGCACTGCCTCGCTTTGGCCGCCGACCGCACAGCCCTGATCAGATCGGTGGCCAGCACGCTTGTCGTTGGCGGGCGCTTCATCATCGCCACGATGATCGCCGATGCAGCAACGACCTTTCCGGACACGTGTGAACTCGACGACGAGGGCATCCTTTGGACCAAACCATCCGATGACTTCGCCTCGGTCGACTGCATTGAGCGCGAAGGTCGCCGCTGGATCCCCACTCGCCACATACTTCGCGACCCGTCTCCCCTGCGAGACGCACTTGCCGCCGCGGGCTTGAGTATCGAGTGGCAAACGATCGTACCTCCCGGAAAGGAAGGCGATCCGGCAGAACTGCAGATCGTCTGTCGAAAGACAGCCTGACCAGCGGCTGCCGTTGACCGGCTATGGTCTGAAGGACTGGAACGCGAATCCGCGGGGTGGCATCGGTTGGATCGCGTTGGAGCCTACCGATGTGCCTTGGCACAAGAGGCCGACAGTGGCAGACCTCTGGCTGTGAAGACCTCTTTCGGGTCTGCCGCCCCGGTAGCCCAAAGCGGCAACCAAGGCCACCCTTCGGAAACTCTCGAACGGAATCATTTACCAAACGACCTCGCACGCTAGGTATTCGCTGAGAACGATGCGGGCAATTATCCCGCTGGGCTGGGCAACCATATAACGATATCGCCCTGATTGTAGCAAATGCCAGCCGCTTTCAGCGTCCCACGTCTTATCCATACCGACAATCTGATTGATGAACGCGCGGCTGCCGATCTCTGGCCAGACACGCGAGTTGGGCAGAGTCTCGAAATCCTCCCTTTGCTCATTCGTCAGCAATTCAAGCGGTGCAATCCACATCGACTCAGGTTCGTCCAACTGCGGTTCACTGTATTGGTGCGCGACGTGTCCACGTGCCAGTTTTAAGAACACATTTTTCACGCGGGCATCTTCGGGCGTCCAGCTTAAACTTCCATTGTCATCGGTCTGCTTTGCCTTCTCGATTCGAGCGGCCAAGGATGGAGAATGGCGAAGTGTGGCTGCAATTTTCTTCCGTTGAACCTTGCCCGGGTCGGTCGTGCCGCTCATCACACAGTCGATCAGGCATGCAAGATACTGTTCGTCGCCGGAGTATCCGTTATTGCATTCATGGCACGACCCCACGAGCGGAAGATCTTCGGGCAATGGATCGTCGAGGAACACCTTTGAGGCCGCGTGTTCACGCGTTGTCGGTATATTGCCACAGAAAACGCAATACGCAGAAAGGCGTTCGTCCGCAAATAATTGACGTGGGTCCATAAGCAGCTCCGACTTGACCATGTTTTCTCATTTCTCTCGGATTGTCTAGGATGGATGGCACCGGAGGCCGACCGTGACGGACCTCTGGCTGAGAAGCCGTCTTTCGGCTGCGCCGCCCCGGTCGCACACAGCGGCAACCGGGGCCGATCTGCCCGTCATTCGCCCGCTTCGTTGTATTCTCGCCAAATCAAAATATCCTTCGTCTCTCCAAATTGTTTTGGAACCGACACGTTTCTTTCAGGCTCTCTGAGGAGCAATGATCATGGCTGCTTCGACCTCCATTCTCGCAGACAAACTGCACGAGTACCCCCAACACGATGTGATCGACGGATCCACCGGAGGAGCAGCTTCGATTCTCGATGACTGCCTCAACAAATCGGGGGGGGTGTTGCAGCTTCTGCACCGCTACGCGGGCCGGACATTTTGCACCCCGGGGAAACGCATTCGTCTGGATGAGCGGTCGTACTATCCGGACTACATGGGCGGGACCGGTCTCGATGAACTCTGGATGTGCTGCACCGTTCCGATCGTGACGGGTGTCATCGATACGCGCACGAAGAAGGCTCCGTTTCGCGAGGGTGAAGCGCATGCCCTCACGGCAAACGGACAGGTCATCTCGCTCCAGGATTTGATCACTGCCAATCCGAAGGCTGTCATCGGCGAAAAGGTGACGGCTTTTTCGACAAAGCTGTTCGGCAACCCGACCTGGCCGATTGTGTCCAAGAAGTTCGACAATCTGAATCCGATTCCGGATCACCTGCACTGGGCCAAGTGGGAAGTGTACGACATCAACTCGTTCGACAATCCCGGAGTCAGTGCGTCGCATTA
>CANJZR010000531.1 GCA_947479075.1 Planctomycetaceae bacterium | reverse complement strand
GCAGCTTGTTTGCGTTGCGTGTGAACTCAGTGCTGAACTGGCGATACATCGGATCTTGCGAGACTCGCCACTTCTCGACGGCACTCATCTCAGCGAGCGTTTTAGCGCCCTCCTGAATCAGGTCGGTATCCTCGAGGGCCAGACCTTCGAGGATCTGATTGGAGGCCTTGAGCTTCGTTCGCATGAAGGCGCGAAGCTCCTGGTTCACCGGCTTTTCGACCTTCGGCTTCTTGGCATCCTCTGCGTGTGCTCCGTGAAACACAATTCCAGCGATCCCCAGGACCGCGAATGAGAGGACAGCTGCGGCCAGTTTTGAACGCGACATCACGACGACTCCTTGTGAGGAGGAGCATGGCGAACACTCGTTCGCTGAATCGTTAACGATCAGCTCCTCGAATCCACCTTCAAAAGTTGCAAGAGTTGTGCCAGACGGCCGGGAATCAGTGAGACGAAAAAAGAGGAAATGCAGAATGACCGGTGTTCCCGGATCGAAAAACACAAATACACAATTGCGGACCTCAGCTTAGTCTACCGAGGTCGCGATCAACAAAGAATCCACTTCGGGAACTAGGATTCCGAAGGATTCACAGCAGCTGCGGAGACGTGGCCATCCCCTGCTTCGACAGAATGAAAGCGTTCCAGCAGGCGATACAGCTTGCGGCGATGAATACCGAGTGCACGAGCAGCGCGAGCCTTATTGCCCTGACAAGATTTCAACACGTCCAGGACGTGGGCCCGTTCGATCGAGGCCAGGCTGGTATCGCTGTCGTCGTTGTTTGCAGAGTCGGCGCGGGATGACTGTGCCACTGGAGCAATCGTGCGAGCGGTAAAGGCTGGAGTCAGCCCGAGGACATCGCGAGGCAGATCGTCGATCGAGACGACCTGATCGTCAGCCAGGATCGTGGCGCGTTCGATCACATTACTCAGTTGGCGAACATTTCCCGGCCAGCGGTACTTCTCCAGCGCGTTCCGGGCTTCGTCGGTGATCCTCCATCCTTGAGGCAGGAAGTGCTGGATCAACAACGGGATGTCGTCGGCACGCTCGCGGAGTGAGGGCAGTACCAGTGACAAGACATTGATTCGATAGAACAGGTCTTCGCGGAAGCGGTTCTGTTGAACCTCCTGTTCCAGATTGCGATTCGTGGCTGCGATGATGCGGACGTTGACGCGACGTTCCAGCGCTGAACCGACACGACGCATCGAGCCATCCTCAAGGACCCGCAACAGCTTGGGCTGGAGTGATCCAGGCAGTTCTCCGATTTCGTCAATGAAGAGTGTTCCGCCATCGGCGACTTCGAACAGACCGGGCTTGGTTGCGACCGCGCCGGTGAAGGAGCCCTTCTCGTGGCCGAACAGCTCGCTCTCGACCAGCTGTTCCGGTAATGCGGCACAGTTGATCGTGACGAACGGCTTCTCCGCGCGGAGGCTCGCCTTCTGAATCGCCCGGGCAACGAGCTCCTTGCCGGTCCCACTTTCGCCTTGAATCAGAACGGTCTTGTCGGTCGGACCGACGCGTTCAATGAGCCGGAACAACTCCTTCATCGGAGTCGAATCTCCGACGATCCGGGCTGTGGGGCGATGGAGTTCAATAATAGTTTTGAGGTTCGCGTTCTCGCGGCGCAGTCGCCCTCGTTCGGCCGCCTGGCGACAGCGGTGTTCGAGTTCGGAAAGTGGAAATGGTTTTGTCAGGTAATCGCACGCACCGAGCTTCATCGCCTCCACAGCTGTCTGCACCGTGGCCTGACCGGTGAGGATGATGACCTCGGATTCCACACCATCGGTCTTGAGCCGTTGCAACAGTTCCAGCCCCGAAAGGCCGGGCATATTCATGTCGGCGATGACGACATCGAATGCCTGACGCTCGCAGTGCTTCAGGGCTTCCTGGGCGTTCGCGGCTGATTCGACGCGATGGCCTTTCCGCTTCATCCATTCCGAGGACATTTCGCGGAACTGATCATCGTCTTCGACCACCAGCAGGTTCATGGGAGCATCATTGGCCATATCCGGACTCCCGGTGGAAAGGTAACTCTGCCGGAAGACTGGCCGAAAACGACTGCCAACAGACACTCACCGGCCATCGAGCCGGATACGGAGGCAGCTCATTCGAGACACTCATGTGCTGACCTCAAGAAACAGATTTGACAGTGACTTTGTGCCGCAGGGTGTCGTCAGCCTTGGGCAGGATGATCGACAGCACCCCGTCCTTCAACTCTGCCTGGACTTTGTCCTCTTTGACCGTGCACGGCAATGTGATGGATCGGGAGAATTCCCCGTGTCGACGTTCGACATGATGAAACTTCCGTTCCGGGCCTTCCGCCGCAGTCTCGGCCTGCTGCTTGCCACTGATTGTCAGGCGACCTTCTCCGACCTCGACGTGAATCTCGTCAGGCTGATACCCCGGAACATCCGTGACGACCTCGACTGCTCGCTCAGTCTCCGAGATGTCGAGGCTCGGTGTGTTGGCGTGCACAATCTGTGAGAGGCCCGTGGAACCAAAAAAGTTCTCCAGCAGGTTGTCCATCTCCCGACGGAAGGATGAAACCGGGAGCGGATTGAACCAGTTGCGAGTGATCGGAACCGGCTTGTCATTTTTCCTGGACATCATGGGACTCCCGAAGTTGAAGATCCACAGCCTGCGACCGCAGGTGTCTTGCGGTGAAAACGACGAACTCGACAAAGGAAAATGCACATCGCGTGCCAAGTCCTGCCTGAGCGTCTGTGAGGCACGAAATCCCAGTTTTCTGCGAGATTGCTGATGCTTGCACGATCAAGGCGAATCTGGGAGTGTGCTTATTGGCGCGCTGTGTGCGAGTGTGGCCTGCCCGCGAGGAGTGAGACTGAACTCGAGTCTTCCCGCCAGATCTGGTGGATAGGCTCGGTTTTTGGGAAGGCTGATCGCGAATTCGAAGACCGCGAGGCGGTGAATTGAGGCCCGGGTGACTGCCCGGCATGCCGAGTGCATAGGGAGGTGTACTCTATCTTGGCCCGCGGCGGTGGATGTTGTGCCCTCTTCGAATGTGAACTCGGACTCATGAGCGACGAACGGAGCGTTCCATTGCCTGATCGACTCGAATCTGCATCTTTGAGATTGATTCTGGAGTCATTGCCGACCGGGACGATTATTATCGATCAGCTGGGCCGCATCGTGATGCTCAATCGCCGTGTGGAAGAGTGGACCGGCTACGAGCGCCAGGAAATTCTGGGGCAACCCGTGGAGTGTCTGGTCCCGGATCGATTCAAGGCGAGTCATCCCGGGCATCGGATGAATTATCTGTCGTCTCCGCGTGTGCGCCCCATGGGGGGGAATCTCGAGCTCTTCGCCCGGCGGAAAGACGGAAGTGAGTACCCGGTCGATATTTCGTTGCACCCGCTGCCTCTGCTGGACGGGATGCACGTCATGGTCCACATGGCCGACGCGACTCTTCGTCACCAGGCCGAAGCCCGACAGAGGCACGAGGAATCACTCCGCCG